>JANXXZ010000548.1 GCA_025350385.1 Bacteroidales bacterium | reverse complement strand
GAACGAATCTGGATTACCAGGGCTGCTGCCCCGGCAAGATCGCCGGTTTCGTTCAGTGCTTCGGCTTTCAGTAAAAGAATATCGGCCAGGCGGATGAAAATATAGTTCTGCGGGCTGGGTGAAGCGTAAATGCGGTATTTGTTGATAAACGGATAATTTGTCTGGGGCCAGTGTTGGTCTGACCATTTCCCTGTAACATCAAGGAATTTGATGGAGGAGGCTTTTCGTATTGCATCATTTTCAGCGTCAAAAGCAGCTACCAGGTCATTGGAAGGGGTATTAAATTTCTTCCAGTCCATCCCAACAAACATGCTGGCTCCCCAGTTACCGCTGGAACTGGTACCTGCATAATTTATTTCAAAAATTGATTCTGCAGAATTCTCATGGGCATTATCCCAGAGCTGGTCATATTGGGGCAGGAGAGAATAAGGTCCGGCTATAACATCATTACTATACTTGAGTACTTTAGTCCAGTCGTGGGGTTCACGGGTGGCATATACCTTGGCCAGTATTGCATTCACGGCGCCCGTGGTAACATAACCTTTATCTACTGCCGTGGCTTTTACACCTGCGAGGGCTGTTTCGAGGTCGGTGATGATCTGGGTATATACTTTGGCTGTTGAATCGCGGGGCGGGAAAAGAAAGGGCAGAATACCAAAATTGAAGGTTCTGACCGAACTGACAACGAGCGGGACATCGCCCCAAAGCTGTACCAGCTGGAAATACATGAAAGCCCTGATGAAAGATGCTTCTGCAATGATCTCCTTTTTTCGTTCAGCAGTGAGAACAGGATCAGGAACAGCGTTCACATTGTTGATTACGGCATTGACTTTCCCGATGGTTGAATATAAATAGGCCCAGTCGCGGGTAACATTCAAGTTGGTTGCATCAATGGTGTAATCATCAATCTGGAAATTAGCCGGGTTATCAGCCCCGGCATAGGCGTTGTCCGATTGGGCATCCCCGTTTACAAAATAATCGAGTTCAAAGTATTCATTCCTGAAATCGCCATAAGCGCCGGCTAATGCAGCTTCCGCTTCCCCGGCCGTTTTATATAATACGGAGTCGGAGCTTTGGTTTTCCACAGCAATGCCATCGGATACCGGTTTCAGGTCCAGGAACTTGGTACACGAATAAACCGACATGGCAAGAAACGCGACGAAAAGGATCTTAAATATATTTTTCATGTGTCTGGTTTTTAGAATTCAACATTTAAGCCTACTATAACTGAGCGTGCCTGAGGATATGTTCCATAATCGATACCCAATTCAACTGCACTGCTGCCGAATGCATTCACTTCAGGGTCAAATCCGCTGTACTTCGTGAAGGTTAGGAGGTTCTGCCCGGTTACATATACCGAGAGTTTCTTTATAGCTTTGATTTTCTTGCTGTTATCAATTGCTTTGTAGGATAAAGTCATTGATTTCAGTCGCAGGTAGGATCCATCTTCCACAAACCGTGTTGAGTTCCTGACATTGTCCATATTATTTGCCTTTGGGATATCAGTGATCGTATTCTGGGGAGTCCAGCGCCTTAACACGGCTGTGGATTGGTTTTTACTGTCGAACATACCTTCGAGGTCAATCCTCGTGGCATTGTAGATGTCATTTCCATAGCTCCCCTGGAAGAAAATATTCAGGTCGAAACGGCCATAGTTCAGATTATTCGTAAATCCATAAGTGAATTTCGGCTGGGCATTGCCAATCACCTTGCGATCGGCAGGACCTATGGCGCCATCATTATTTAAATCCTTATATTTCAGGTTGCCGGTTACGGGGTCAACTCCGTCAGCTACATAACCGTAAAATGAACCTAGCGGTAAACCGGGCTTTAAGATAGAAACATCAGAATTGTTGCTGTATATCCTTCCGAAAAAATATACGGAAGTGTAATCAAGGGAGAGAAGCTTATTCCGGTTAAATGACATGTTGAGATCCGTATTCCATTTTATTTTTTTGTCAATATTCACCGTATGAAGGTTGAACTCAAGCCCTTTATTTTCTACTTTCCCTGCATTCGTTTGGACGGTTGTTATAGGCAAAGTACTCGGTAATTGAATATTAAGCAGCACATCGCCGGTTTTTTTGTAGTAGGCATCAAAAGTAAAGGTCAGTCTCGATTTGAACATGGCAAGGTCGAACCCGATATTTGACTGGGATGTTGTTTCCCATTTCAGGTCAGGATTCCCAAAGGTATATTGAGTGGATGCAGGACCGGACAGCGGGTTCGTAGGAGTCCTGCGGAAATAGGTAACAAGGCCGTATTGAGTGTAATTGGGGATACCTTCCTGGTTCCCGTTTTTACCCCAGCCGCCCCTGATTTTCAGATCATCAATGATTTTGATATCCTTCATGAATTTTTCGGACGACACACGCCATCCTGCCGAGAACGAAGGCATGGTTCCCCAGTGATGTGCCAGTTTGGAGGATCCGTCGCGGCGGACACTTACGGTAAGGTAATACCTGCTGTTATAATCATAGGTGGCACGGCCAAAGAAGGATTCCAACGCCCATTCCTGGATATTGGTGCTGCCGCTGATGGTGTTTGCCGCATTTAAAGTAGTTACCGAAATATCATCGGGGAAGTCGTTACCAGTTAGATAGGAATCATTTCCTTTAAACTTCTGGATGCTACTTCCCAGCATACCGGTAAAGTTATGTTTTCCCAGTGAACGTGCGTAATCAAGGGTATTTTCCCAGAGCCAGGTACTGTTGTTGCTTTTATCGGAAGACCCTCCTCCGTTTTGCTGGCGGCCATAATTGGTTCGAAACGGGTCAAGGTAATAATCCCATTGGTGATTTGAAATATCAACACCACCCCGGGATTTAAGATATAATCCTTTGCTGAGTTTAGCTTCTATGCTCAAATTGCCAAATAGCTGGTTATCAACTGATAGCTGTTTTGCGCCATACATATAGGCAATGGGATTTTCCCAGGAAGGCTGGAACGGGTTAGGATCATACCAGGTTTTATCGGTGAGAACGAAGCCGGGAGTGCCCTCGCCTTTATAGACATGAAGGAACGGCGGGGTATTCAAAGCGCTCATGATCACTCCGCCCCTGCCTGAACTGGCATTGTCGGGAGTGTCTTTTGTATTAAGATTCAACACATTGATGCTTGTTCCTATTTTTAACCAGGGTTTTACCTCATTATCAAGGTTTACACGCACCGAATACCTGTTGAACTGGGCCGGTTTAACAATGCCCTGGTCGCTCAGAT
>JANXXZ010000537.1 GCA_025350385.1 Bacteroidales bacterium | reverse complement strand
TTACAACCGATAAGAACAAATTTGCCTATTACCTTTCGAGGGATGGCAAGCTAAAAAAATTTAAAGATGGAAACATTGAAACTATTGGGCAAATACCGTATGCGAATGATATTTATAATGATAAATCCGGCAATCTTTGGGTATGTACTGAACAAGGGCTCTATTGCTTTTTCAGGCAAACCTTTAAAGAAATCAAGTTTAATGTAAATCCCGGAAAATATGATGATATATGGAGTGTAACACGCAACAAATCAGGAATCTACTATTATTCGAGCAAACGGAATAAAGCCTGGCTATCAGCAGACAACAATAATACCTGGCAACGCATCAACTGGATCTATAATAATCCTTATCAGAACAAGTCAGTTTATGGTAGTTTTGGGGCAGGTTCAACACAACTGGGTGGGACTATCCTGCCGACCGGTGGTGATTTTTGCTACCTGAGGCAGCCAAACATCAGTAAATTCTTCCATCTTTCAATTTCTTCACAACTCTTTGGTTCAATTGAAGACAGCATTAAGCACAACATTTTCATTCATCAGCAATATTCATTGTACAGGCTCAACGAAATCACATTAAAACTGGATTCACTCATTCTGCCAAACAACAGCATTTCAAACTCGATAATTCAGTTATGTTTCGATAAGGATAACCGGATTGTGGTTTGTGGACGAGGAGGTCCATTGCGCCTGGAGAATGGGAAATGGAAAAAACTGAAGAATTGCAACCTGGATGTATACTCTGTTACCCGCGACTTTACCGGCAACCTCTGGGTTTCGGATTGGCTTAACTTATACCTGTATAATTATAATAACCTGATAAAACTTAAGAACCTGCCTTCGAAAGAAATGACCATAGCACTCACAACCTATAAGAACAGGTGGCTGGTAATAGGAGGAAGTGCTGATCTTACTTTCATGGATCTGGATGCATTTTATAAAACAGGCAAAGAAATTTATTACCGGTACGATGCCGGTTCCGGGCTAAACGTGCTGGAAGGCGGGCAGAATAACTTCTTTCACGATCGTGATGGCACAATCCTCTGGCCTTGTTCTGATAAACTGATCAGAATCTATCCCGAAAGATTGCTTCAGACAGAAGCACCCAACACTCCCGAAATATTACTATGCAAAGCAAGCGCTCAAAATGGGCAATTTGTCATTCTGGCCGATTCTTGCCATAATAGGAATTTCATTCTTCCTAAAGGCTTCCGGAACCTTGATTTCACCTTTGCCGCTGCAGTGTTCAACAACAACGAAATCCTTCGATATCGTTACAGGTTAAAAGGATATCATGACCAATGGAGCGAGCCAACGAATCTTAGTATTGCTACTTTCACAAATATTCCACCAGGCGCATATTCATTCGAAGTTCAGTGTTCAATAAATGGCCTGGATTGGAGTGAAACGGCAGTTTCCTATGAAGTGAGGATTCCAAATTTCTTTTATGAAACTACGTTTCACAGGATTTTGATGATCATTATTACGCTGGCTGCGGTTGGTCTGCTTTCAACACTGATAAGCCGGCGGATGCGCCAGGTAAAATATTTAAAGCTTAAGCAGCTGCAACAGATAAATGACCTGAAGCTAAAAGCCATACGGACCAAAGCAATCCCGCATTTCAGCGGCAATGTTTATAATAACATCGACTATCTGATTGAGAACCAGCAATATGAAGACGCCAGCCGTTACCTGGCTTTACTCTCGAGGATTCACAACAAAGTGCTTTCAGATGCTGATAAACTCAGCCACAGTCTGAAAGAAGAACTTGATTTCGTCGAAACTTATATTAAGCTTGAGAAACTGCGTTTCAAGGAAAACTTAAAATTTTCTGTCAATATTATGCCGAAAGTGAACATGGCAATACAGATTCCGATCATGATCATTCATACTTATGTCGAAAATGCCATCAAGCACGGTCTGATGAGTAAGAAAGGTAGAGGTTCGGTAGCGGTTGAAATTGAAGATGACAATAACGGAATCTGGATAAGGGTAAAAGATGATGGAATAGGTAGAAACGAAGCGGTTCATTATAACCTGAATTCCACGGGAATAGGATTAAAGATTTTTGAAAAGTAGATTGACCTGTATAACATCAGTAATAAAGACCATATTCGTCAGAAGGTAGATGACCTAGTTGATGCCGAGGGGTCACCTATTGGAACCCAATTCAGTCTTTTTGTACCAACAGATTTTACCTACGGGATATGAATTGCAAAATAGTAATGCCGTTTTGGGACACTTCTGAATCTAAAAACAAGAAACGATGAAATTAAAAGCTCTGATTGTCGATGATGAAGAAAATGCAAGAATGCTGCTGAAACAAAGGCTCAATAAATTCTATCCGGAGATAGAGGTGAAAGATCTTTGCTCAAATGCCAAAGATGCATTACTCAGTGCGATCAGGAACCGGCCTGATGTGATATTTCTTGATATACAAATGCCTGACATGACCGGTCTTGAGTTTTTTGAAAATCTGAATGAACTCAATCTGCCCATCCAGGCCATCATAACTACGGCATATTCCGAGCCTGAATATTATAAAAAAGCCATACGGCTGGGGTTGGCTGATTATCTGCTCAAACCGATCATCAAGGAAGAACTAGATGCTGCAATTGAGAATGTGAATGCCCGTATTTCTTCACAACTTCATCTTCAACAGGTTCATAACCTGGTTAACGTCCTGAAATCAGAGCAAAAGATAAGTTTGACAACCGGAGGTTCAAGAATATTTGTAAAACCTGATACAATAGTATATGCTACTTCCGATGGCAAATATTCAAAGCTTTTCTTTACAAATACCCAGGAAGAAACAGTGATGCTTGGAATCAGCGAACTTGCGGAGTTGTTGCCTGGTTATGATTTTTATAAAATTGACAGATTCACGATCGTAAACCGTCATTATATTTTGAAAATAAGCCCAAGGCTGAAAATGTTAATTTTTCAATTTGGTGATAAACAGACTCAGATCAGTATTTCTCATGCAGGAGCAATCCATTTACTGGAAATGATGGAAAATGTATAGGTTTTACTAAAGTTACTGCTTCTTAATACGAATGAACTCGAATTGACCGGCAAGCATAGTCTTTAAGACAAAATAAAAGAACAAGATGAAAGAATGGATTGGCAAACACATTATCCTCGACGGAAAATTAATTGATAATCAGGATACTGATTTGATATTACAGGCAACAGGATTTACTGTATATGAAGTATTTCGCATTATTAAACGGGTGCCTCTTTTTATTGATGATCACATTGACCGGTTTGAAAATTCAACAATGCTCACCGGATACAGACTGCCATACACTAAAGCTCAGATTAAAAATAATATTTACCAACTCATTGATTCAAATCTGTTTGAAGATGCAAATATTAAACTGATTCTTAACTTCCCTGATAAAACCAGTCAGGAAGGGTCGGTATTCGGAGCCTATTTTATTGAACATCAATACCCGTCAAAACAAGACTTTGAGTTTGGAGTGACAACATTCACATTAGCTACTATCCGCCAAAATCCGAATGCAAAAATCGTCAATCAATCCCTGCGTGAATCAACAAATCAATTGAAAGAAAGGTTGGGAATATACGAGGTTCTGCTGATTGATAGCAGTCATTGCATCACTGAAGGAAGCCGATCGAATGTTTTCTTCATCCGGCAGGGACATTTCTATACACCCCCTTTAGGCGCGGTTCTGCCGGGAGTAACACGCAAATATGTTCTTCAAGCAATCAATAAACTTAAATTCCCATTTACAGAGCAGCCAATGCCAATGGATAAACTACCGGACATAGAATCTGTATTCATCACCGGCACATCCCGGAAAGCTCTGCCTGTCAACAGGATAGATGATATTCCATTTGATGTTGGCAATCAATTTATGAGGGAGATAATGCATGAATTCGACAGGATCGTTGAGAACTACCTCTACGATCATCAATCACGATGAGATCAGGTTTTCTGTTTCTTCTTTTTGGCAGCAGGGAACAATACATTATTCAGGATAAGCCGGTAACCGGCTGAATTCGGATGCAGGCTTAAATCGGTCGGAGGGTCCCCCACCCTATGCTCATAATCTTCCGGATCATGGCCGCCATAAAATGTCCATGTGCCTTTTCCAAATTCACCATGAATATAACGGGCTTCATCCAGGGCTTTATTTTCACCCATAATTACAACATCCGACTTAATATATTGCTTGTTAAATGCCGTAGTTTGTCCCCTGAAACCATGGATTACCTGCTCATGATTCTGGCACAGCATGGTTGGAACCGGATCCCATTTAGCAGAGAAATCAAAAAGTGTAAAAAAGTCATTATTGGGGCTGACCTTCCGGTTGTCAGAAACATCAATGGATGAGATTTCGTATTCATAAGGATTGGTTACTATTTTAAAATCCTTAAATGCAAAGCAGTTCTGATAGTTCAACTTTGACTGGGCAGCCGGGTCCATGCCATCTCCATCAAACATTACATCACAAATATCCACACCATCAGCGGCCAAAGCAACGTCATAACTATCAGGAGCAGAACACATCGCAAAAAGATAACCTCCACCTGCCACGAAGTCGCGGATCTTTTTCGCCACAGCCAGTTTCATCTGCGATACTTTACTGAAACCCAGCTTTTGGGCCATAGCTTCATTAACCCTCACATCTTCCTTATACCAGGCAGCATTGCGATATGCAGCCCAGAACTTGCCGTATTGCCCGGTAAAATCTTCATGATGCAGGTGTAACCAGTCATACATCGGTAGCACTCCACTCTCAACTTCTTCATCATATACCAGGTCGAAAGGAATTTCCGCATAAGTGAGCGCAAGTGTTACGGCATCATCCCAGGGTAACTTATTTTTTGGTGAATAGACCGCTATTTTAGGCGCCTTATTCAATTTCACCTCATCCATATTAACCTGTGGGTCAGCAATTTCCTGGAGAATGGCAGTTGACTGAGCATCAGCAATGGCTTCAAAACTTACCCCACGGATGGTACACTCATCTTCGATGAGTTTGTTGTATTTAACCATAAAAGTTCCACCCCGGTAATTTAGCAGCCAGCTCACTTCGACATCCTGTTGTAATACCCAATAGGCTATTCCATATGCTTTAAGATGGTTTTTCTGCACCTGGTCCATGGGAATAAGCAGATATGCAGCATGCACATATGCAGCATAAATAAAAAGTAACAGCAGAAACAGTATCTTTTTCATTAGATAGAAACAACCTATTTAACCGCCCTGTTCATTTTTACGAACAAATGATGAATAACGGTAAAATCAGTATATTATTTGTTAAAAACAGTTAATTAAAAATTGAGGGGCGGCAACGAATCACCATCATCAGGCATTGAATTCAATTTTGACGGAAGAGTGAGTGTATTGGTTGCCCTGTCGAAATTCTGGTTAGGAGCTAAAGCTGCAATCTGTTCCGGGCTCATAATAGCGTTTTCAAGATCTTCGAACCTTGCAAAGGTGTTGATGAACCGAAGCCATATTTCGCCCGTGGCACCGTTACGATGTTTTCCGACAATAATCATAGCCTTGCCTTCCGTTGAATTCCCCTGTTCATCCTCAGTAATTTTGTAATATTCAGGGCGATAAATAAACAGGACAAGGTCAGCATCCTGTTCAATGGCTCCCGATTCACGCAAGTCAGAAAGCTGAGGTTTTTTACTTGAATTTGGGCGGGTTTCAACAGAACGGTTAAGCTGGGAAAGGGCCAGCACCGGAACCCCCAACTCTTTTGCCAGGCTCTTGAGAGCACGCGATATACTTGAAATCTCCTGTTCACGGTTCCCACCTCCGCGTCCCTCCTGACCAGAA
>JANXXZ010000516.1 GCA_025350385.1 Bacteroidales bacterium | reverse complement strand
GGCACCGTATTCGTCGGCATAGAACCGTAATTTACAACTAACAGGTTTACGGCAATCGCAATGCATACAACGCTTTGCTTCTTCAATGGCTTCAGCTTCAGTAAATCCGCCAATAAAACCTTTGACCGGTTGAATTTGTTTGCCCGGAATGCTTTCTTTCAGGTATTCCTTATGCTCTTCCGGGAATAAATGACCAATTGCCGAATTAAACTTAGTTTTCTGATGCCTGGCACTGCCGGTTTTAAAAAAACTGTCGACACTTTCTGCTGCCATCCGGCCCTGGGCTGCAGCCCTGACCGCCATTTCCTGTTCCCTGATGATGTTTCCGCAGGCAAACACAGCCTGGCTGCTGGTTTCAAATGTCTTTTTATTAATGATTGAACCATGTTCGTCGGCCGTAAGTCCGAATCCACCCACAGGATGAAGTTCCCTGTTCCCTGTAGCAAGAATAATAGCATTAAAGTTCCCGGATGTGCCTGCTTTAAGAGTCTGAATGCTCTGTTCTGTTTTCATCACGAAAATGGCTCCCATCATCCTGATACCCTCTATTTCAGCATCAAGTATTTCCACTGGGAGTTTCTCTTCCGGAATGCTGTAACGCATGCTTCCTCCGGGCTTTTCGTTCTTGTCGTACAACACGCATTCATGTCCCGCCTTGAGCAGGTAGAAGGCAGCCGAAAGTCCGGCCGGACCTGTTCCTATGATGGCAACCCGTTTACCGGATTTAGATGCAAGCGGTATTAGCACTGTATTCCTGATAGATGCATCCTGTGCTGTCGATCGCTTGAGAAGGCAAATAGATACTGTCCCGTCAATCGGCTTACGCCGGCATGCTTTTTCGCAGGGTGCAGGGCAGATATAACCTAATATGAGCGGGATTGCAATTTCTTCCCTGACCACCTTGAGTGCATTCTCAAAGTCACCGGCGGCAATCAACCTGTTCATCAGCGGAATGTTCATGAAAGCAGGGCAGGAGATGCGGCAGGGAGCTTCACAATCACCCACATGGTCGCTGAGCAAGAGTTCTATGGCTTCTTTACGGATTTCGACCAGGTCGGGTGAAGCGGTAATGATATCCATGCCTTCCGAAGCCGGCATGGCGCAGGAAGGAAAGAGCTTCCCGTTCCGGTCATCCTTTACCATGCAAGCCATGCAGGTTGGATGGTTTGTGTATCCCTGCCTGTAACATAACGACGGAATCCCGATCCCCAGCAAAGCGGCGGCCTGCATAACTGTGGTTCCTTCAGTTACCTCGATGGGGATCTTATCTATCGTTAATTTTGTCATTTCAATTTACAATTATTGCATCCTCCGGGCAAGCCTGCCGGCAGATGTCACATTTAATGCATTTATCAAGGTCAATACTGTGCTTTTCATAAGGCTTGAATTCAATGGCATCCGAAGGACAGCGCTGCGCACATATAGTACACCCGATACAATCATCAGTTACCTTATAGCTGATGAGGGGGGCGCATTTGCCTGCCGGGCATATACCTTGAATATGAGCCTCATATTCTTCCCTGAAATAACGGAGGGTCGATAACACGGGATTCGGCGCCGTTTTCCCTAATCCGCATAAGCTGCCTAGCTGTGTGCTCTTTGCGAGGTTTTCTAGGTTCTGAATATCCTCTTCCACTCCTTTCCCTGAGCGGATTTTCTCCAGGAGTTCCAGCATCCGGCGGGTCCCGATCCGGCAAAAGGTGCATCTCCCGCAGGACTGGTCCTGGGTAAATGAAAGAAAGTAATGGGCGATGTCCACCATGCAATCTGTTTCATCCAGCACTACTAGCCCACCTGAACCCATCATGGCCCCAACTCCGGAAAGTGTCTCAAAATCAACCGGCAGGTCATAAAGGGAGGCCGGCAGGCATCCTCCGGATGGACCACCGATCTGGACTGCCTTGAATTTTTTGTCATTGGCAATACCTCCCCCGATATCTTCCACGATCTGCCTCATGGTAATACCCATGGGTACTTCGATCAGTCCTCCGCGGTTCACTTTCCCTGCCAGCGCAAATACTTTGGTGCCTTTGCTACCTGCTGTTCCCTTCTTTGAAAAAGCTTCAGATCCATGTCGGATAATCCAGGACACCAGCGAAAAAGTTTCGGTGTTGTTGACCAGGGTTGGTTTTTGCCAGAGACCTTTGATGGCAGGGTATGGTGGGCGCATCCGCGGGATACCCCGTTCGCCTTCAATGGAAGCGATCAGGGCTGTTTCTTCACCGCAGACAAATGCTCCTGCGCCTTCAAAAATCCGTATGTTGAATGAAAAGGTACTATTCAGAACGGCCGGGCCGGTAATGCCCTTTTCGGCGCAAATCAGCAATGCTTCCCTGATGCGTTCAACGGCCAGGGGATATTCGGCACGGATATAAAATATACCTTCGGTTGCGCCGGTAGCATATCCTGCAATCAGCATTCCTTCAATGATCCTGAAAGGATAGGACTCAAGCAGCATCCGGTCCATGAAGGCGCCTGGATCACCTTCGTCGCCATTGCAGATCAGGTATTTTTCATCACTCAGCTGGTCTTTCACCATCTGCCATTTCTGGCCTGTGGGAAAGCCCGCTCCACCACGGCCCCGTAACCCGCTGTTCTTGATTTCATCAACCACCTCGTGGGGTGTCATTTGGTCCAGGCACTTCTGAAGGGCTTCAAACCCGCCTTCTTTCCTGTATTCATCAATATCACAGGGTTTTACTACACCACGGTTCTCGGTGGCGATAGCCATCTGTGGTCCCAGGAATCCGGAAAGGGGAGTGTCGCGTTGCTCTGAAGTGTATTGACGGAATGATTTTGGAGCGCCATCTTCCAAAGCTGTTTCGAAACGGTTGACGAATCCGTTTTTCAGGCGGTTGAAGAATCCTTCAGGTTTGAAATGCCTCAGGATCACTTCTTTCACTTCTTCCGGTTTTATTTTGGCATAAAATGCAGGTTTTTCGCCGGGTTTTACAATTTCAAGAATTGGAACCTGGTTACATATTCCGACACATCCAACCTGCTTAACGTTCACATTGATGCGCGTTTGCGACAGAGTACGTTCCAGTTCAGCCTTTACTTCGGAACTCCCGCTGGCAATGCAGCAGGAACCCAGACCGATCCGGATTTCACCACGCTCCTCAGAATGATTGACCCTGTCGAAATGCGTATGATCTTTATTATTCTTTTTTGATAGGAAATCATGGAGGATTTCGCCCACTTTTTCAGGCTGAACATGCCCGTAAGTGGTTCCGTCAATTTTTACTACCGGGGCAAGTGTGCAGCAACCCAGGCAGGCAACTTTTTCGATGGTGAAAAGCCCGCCGGCATCCGTTTCCTCATGCTCTTTGAGCTTCATTTCTCGGCGGAATGCATCATACACCAGCGAAGAGCCTTTGACATGGCATGCAGTCCCGGTGCAAACCTTAATGATATGCTCGCCGGCCGGCTGATGCCGGAACTGGGTATAAAAAGTTGAAATTCCGGAAATACGGGAAGTGCTGATATCAGTAATTTCGCAGACATATTGAAGTACATCGTCTGGTAAATAATTGAATTCAAGCTGGATATCCTGTAAAATAGGAATGCAGGCATCAACGGAAGTCCCCCGCTTTGCGACGATCTGGTCAACGATTTCCATCCTGTGTCCCGGTTGAATCCTCATTCTCAATTTTTATTTTTTTTACCGCAGAGACGCTGAGTTTACGCTAAGAAATTCATACTTTTATCCATATTATTTCTTTAAGCGTCTATGCGTAATATCTTTGCGTCTTTGCGGTTAATACTTACTTCCCAATACAATACAAATTCTTATCTCCCCTGATAAAAATCCTCCCTTCCGCAAAGGCCGGCGTGCAAACCGATCCTTCTCCAAGTTGTGGCTGACCCAAAACGGAATAAGTCTTATCTGGTTTGAAGATGTGCATGGTCCCCTTTTTGTCCATAATAAATACCTTGCCATCCGCCAGGATGGGTGAGGCATAGGTTGGCGACCCGAAATCCTTTTCCCAGAATTTGGTCCCCGATTTGGCGTCGTAACAAACCATTGTTCCGTAGCTGGTCGGCAGGAACAGGTATTGTTTGGTGGCAACCGGGCTTGGAATATCCGACATAAAATCGTTATTCTCCCAAAGCTGTTTGGGTGTATCACCAACCTGGATTGCCGCCAGTTTTGAGTATTCATTCACCGAAAAAACAATCCCATCGGAATAAGCCAGAGATGGACCTACTTCGCCTGAGATACAATCAATACGCCAGAGTTCTTTTCCAGTCGACGGATTGTAAGAAATCACAAACGGCTCGGCAACAAGCATCAGTTCCTGCCTTTTCCCTGTATTCACAAGGATAGGAGATGACCAGGATATTTTTACATCCCGGCTTGTTTTCCACAGCAGGTTACCGGTTTTACCTTTCAATGCCATTACCGAGGCGTCGCCCGACTGGTCATATTGTACAATCACCATATCCTGGTACATAATGAGCGAAGAGGAATGACCGTAATGGTTTTTAGGAAGTCCTAGATTCTTTGCCCACACTTTGTTGCCGTTCCAATCAAGAGCCACGAGGTCGCCATTGGCAAAAACGGCATAAACCCGCCGGCCATCTGTTGCAACGGTAGGTGCGGAGAAACCTGTCTCCCTGTTGACCTTGGGTACCTGTGCCGGGCTGCCGGGGATTTTTTCAACCGCTGTCTTCCAGAGTATTTTACCACTTAACGCATCAAAACAAAAGACTTCACGTTTGGTTTCATTCGCACCGGTCAGGAAGATCCTGTCGCTCCAGAAAACCGGGGAATTATATCCCGGCAGCGGCACCGCTGTTTTCCATTTGATATTCTTGCCGCTTTTACCGTCCCAGCTGGTTGGAATATTTTTCTGGTAAGCAATTCCGTTCCCTCCGGGTCCCCGGAACGACGGGAAATTGCTGTTGATTTCCTGTTGGGTGGGATATCCCTCGGTGAGGTTGGTTGAAGCGCTTTGCGCGGAATCATTAGCTCCCTTGCCGGAAATGTTTTTAAGGGTTGTATCTGCAGCTGACGGAACATTCCCGGGTAATTTCGTTTGCTGATTTGAACCGATATTTTGACCTGCCAATCCTGCCCGTTTGAGTTCAGGGCCGAGTTGGTTATGGGTCAGGAATGCAAAAACCAGTGAGACCGATACAAGGGAAATGCCGGCATAGGCTACCCAGACCTGGTTAATTTTTCGCTTATCCCAAAAATCATCCATTTTTGATCCGGGGATTTCTGGAAGTTTAGCCTTTAACAATTCAATGGATTTCAGGCATATAATGAGAATGAGTACATTAAAAACTAACAGGTACCCACCTGTTTTAATCTGCCAGCGGTTCGTAAAAAAGGCTTTGCGCGAAAGCAGGTCCAGTTCCCTGATCTCCAGTTTGACCTGCTGATCATCCGGGTTGGTATTCATCCGTTCAACAAGCGATTTCATAGCCGGTGAATTCAGCGGATCAGCTCTTTTAAGCTGGAAATAATTTACCGAAATGAGAATGCAGAGCACGAATGCAAAGACCCCGCTTGCAAAGGCGATACTTTGAATTAACCTTAAGGTTTTATCCGATAATATTAAAAACTTCTTCATTCATTATTCGTTATTCGATATTCTTAATTTCTGAAAGCTTACCGGTTACTGGTTATTTGTTATTGGTTATTTCCTATTAGTTATTGGTTATTATTGGTTATCCGTTCTTTGTGAATAAAGTCATTTTTACATTGTCAAATTATCAAATTATCAAATTCCCACATTCCCACATTTTCAAATTGTCAATTGTCAATTGTCAACTCTTCTCCACCGGGCAATAATCCACACATCTTACACAACTAAAACAGTTGCCTTTATTCGGAACATAATCCGGGTTATACTTTTTCAGCATCCTCCCGGCAATCAGTAAACTGAAAACCAGCCCGATGAAGCCTCCCAAAATCCAGCTGCCGGTGTAAAACCTATGCAGGACCAGAGTTGCTTCTTCATACACCTGGCCTGACGATTTCCCGGCTGATTTAAAAGCAGTTATCTCAAATGTTTCAGGTGTGTTGGGATCTATAACCGGGTTCAGGACCTGTTTTGCAAGTTTCATCTTTGAATTCACCCCGGCCAGTGGTTCCGAAAGCTTTGAGCCAGTCCAGCCGGCGGCAACAGTCAGAAACGGCACCAGGATACTGATTATGATAAGTTTCCTCACCCTCATTTGCCTGCTGTCAGGATTCTTTTCAGTTACAGGAATATCAATGGCATCGTAGGGGCAGGAATTTTCACAAAGCCTGCACTGGATGCAATTTGCAGGGGTAATGGTGATATGCCTCCTCGAAAACCGGCTGAACCAGTTCAGGATTACACCATAGGGACAAAGGAACCGGCAATACGGACGGGCGATAAAGATTCCCGAAACCAGTAAGGTACCGGCAAACACGTACATCCCGAAGGAGGCATTCATTCGGAAAATCCCGACAAAAGGATCATAACGGCAGATGATGAAATCAGTCCCGGTTGCGGCATACAGCATGGCAAGTCCGAGATAGAGGTAAGGGATTAAGCCAAGAATGGCATTCAGGCGCGATCCCAGTTTTTGCGGACTGAAAGAAACCAGGTCCTGCATGGCGCCGAATGGACAAATTCCTGCGCAAAAAGTACGCCCGAAGAATAAGGTGAAAACCAGCGGGATTAAAAAAAAGGCGATTACCGAAAGTGGGATAGCATACGAACCATCAAACATTGCCAGGGTCACATTCTGGATGGAGCCGATAGAACAAACACAACCTTCGCGGTAGAAACCGAAATAGGCAAGCGAAAAGACAGAAGTCCAGAAAACGCCGTTCCTGGAACGTTTTTTTAATACCAGCCAGCTGATAAAGCTCAGGGCGAGGAGCAATACTGCAACATCCATATACGCCAGAATTTCTGCCCTGGGTGAAGGCATGAGAGTCTGGGGTTGGGTGTACCCCGATTCAAATTCAGGCTTTGGGAAGCGCTGAATACCAAAGGTATGCATGGATTGAAACCCAAACAATATGATCAGCAGAAGAATGGCGAGTGCTTTTTTCATCCCTCAGCGGTTTTTTTTGAAGTGTTGTTTTCAATTCCTTTCAGTAAGTAAGGTTTGCTTGCGGGAACCCTGCTGAATGCTTCCGACGGGCAGTTCCGGGCGATGGAACATTCATTGCAGTTCACACAGCGGTTGTGCCTCACCTGTAGCTGAAGTGAGCCGTTGCCAAAGGCTCCGCAGCCTTTTACACATTTTCCGCAGCCGATGCAGAGCGCTTCATCAATTTCATATTCAAAAAAAGGTTCTTCAACAAACTTACGCTTTATGGCATTAGTCGGGCAGAGCTGGTTTTCGGCAGCCGTCGAAATGGTTTTTGTATTGGGCTTCAGGTAACCGCCGCAAAGATCGCAATACCCGCACATGGCGTATACATGGGTGCATTTTACTGCCGATGGAGTCATTACGCAGTTGGTGGCGCAACGTCCGCATTGTATGCATTTTGCCGGATCGAGCTGCCATACCATCTCCTGAAGATGGGCAGCCTCCGCTAAGGTGCAGCTCCCTGATTTACTGCAGCTTTCGCATTTGAAATCCAGACTGCAGAATTCCCCGGACTTTTTCCGGAAAATCAATGCCCCGCTAAGCAGGGTCAGCCCGGTTAACATGGTTCCCCGAAACAGCACACTTACAAATTCCCTCCGGTTTTGCATGGGTAACTTACTTTAGGAACAGACTTTTATGATCATTCTGATTAGGGTATAACATTCCTTCAAATAAAGTGCAAACAGCACATTGTGAGATGATTTTCTTATTTTATGCATGTCAGGTGATCGTTTCAGAATTTTAATGATAAACATTTAACACAAAACACAAAATGTCAAAGGAGTATGAACTCTTATCCTTTATCTTTATTCATTTAATGTTTAGTGTTTTTCATTTCTTTACCTCTCTGACTTGTCCTATTAGCTATGTGCTTTCTTTTCTTTAAAAACCCTCACCAGCATCTTGACCGGATCAAGCACCAGGATTTCACCCTGTATGCCGATAGCCAGGTCCAATCCCTTGGTTCCTTCTATAAATGAATCTGGGGCGGCGACAAGGCACACAAAGTCACCGTTCGACTTGTATATTTTTACCCGTTCAATGGCTTTTTCACTGGTTACAAATGATCCGTCAGAAAGCAATGCAATATTAGATGGGTTGCAGCAGCCGCAGAAGCCGGTAACATCCATACTTGCTTTAGCCCAGGTAGAAATAAGCATACCATCAAAATCATATTTTTCCAGGCTGTGCCTCCCGGGGTTTACCACCCACAGGAAGCCATCCTTGTCAATCGAAAGGTCAAAATAAGGGCTGGGAATGATAAAACCAGGTACCCCGACTGCAGGGTCTTTCTGTCCGATCTTGTTTAAAAGGTTGCCGGAATCGTCAAACCGGTAAACGATCTTCTGACCCGCATCAGCAACAAATACGTTTTTACCGGAGGCAGCAATGCTGGTTAATACAGCATCGGGCCCACAGGATTTCCAGGTGGATAGCTTTTTGCCTTTCACATCATATTTTTCGATGTGATCCTGCATCCCGAGCAAAATATTTCCTTTAGCATCCAGGTGAATACACAAAGCAGTTCCTCCTATCCTGAATATACTTTCCGGTTTCCCTGTTTGATCGAAGATCTCAACGCTGTCCTTGCCTGCCACGTAAATTCTTCCCTTTCCATCCGTTGCAATACCATGAATTTCACTCAACCGGGGTCTGACCTGCTGAACCTCTGTAAAGGCAACCTGCGTTGAATCGGCCTTTTTCAGTGCATCCAGGTTGTATGCATAGGGATTGGTGTTATCCGGTTTGCTGAAAAACAAATCTTTAACCATGTAGCCCACTAAAGCCAACAGCAGGATTAAGGCGCTAATCAGAATAATTTTCTGTTTCATTTTCTTGATTTATTAATTTGCCCTGATATCAATACATACCATCTGCTTCGAATCGCGCATCAGCAGGTATCCTCCCGTAATGGCCAGGGGACCCCAGGAATCCTGCCCGTCAATGATTCTAGCTTTGTCCAGGACGTTGAAATTTGATGCTGATGCACTGGCAATTGTTATCTCACCGTCGTCATTCAGGATGAAGAATTTCCCATCTGCAATTATGTAGGGCCCGAGTCCGAAACGGGTAGTTTTACCACTGTTCATGACTATTTTTTTACAATCAGAGGACTTGCAGCAAACGAACTGGTTCCGCATTTCGCCTGCATCTTTCGGTAATATTCCGTAAATATATCCTTTATTGAAAATGGGAGTCTGCTGTTCGGAAGCCATACCTTCGAGCGGCTTGTATTTCTGAATAACCCTGGCAGAATAGCTCCCGTTGTTTCCCGAAACCTGGATCACGGCTGAACCGGCACCATATCCTGCCATCATAAGGATCTTCCCGTCATCAAGTACCAGGGGAGAGGGAGCAATGACAGCTGGTGCAAATTCCGAAGTCTCCCAAAGCAGTTTTCCTTTATCTGCGCCAGAAGCAGATATGCCACAGATTCCTCCTACCGCGCAATAGATGTACATTTTTTTTCCTTTGAAGGTCATGGGCATAACCGATGAATGTGACATTTTCCAGTTATGTGGGTTCGCTGTTTCCCAGGCTTTCTTCCCGGTTTTGCAGTCAATACCAACCAGGAGCGATTTTCCGCCGGTTGCTATAACAGCAGTATCGTTATCAATCAACGGGCACTGCCCGGTATACCAGAAAGGAACTTCTGTATTGAATTCCCTTTCAAGGTCAAATCCCCACAGCAGGTCTCCTGTCAGACGATCAACGCACATTACCTGGCAGCGAGGGCCGAGTGTGAGTACATATTTATCATTAATTGCGGGAATGGTGCGTGAAAGTCCGTGATTCCTCTTCAGGTGGACTTTATAGCTTCTCCGCCAAATTTCTTCCCCGCTTACAAGAGAAAAGCAGCGCAGGGCATCGGACTTCGTTGCTTCGTCATAATCCAGGATATAAACCAGGCCATCGAAAACTGCGGGGGCCGCATGTCCTTCGCCCAACGGTATCTTCCACATAATTTTCGGTCCTTTTCCCCAGGAGTTAATGAGCCTCGTGTTTTCCTTGCTTTTGTTATCAAAGTCGGCTCCCCTGAACCTTGGCCACCTTGTGCCCGGAACCGGAACAGCCGTTTTAAATCCTGTAAAGTTTTCCCCGATCTTGACTGCTTCAGTTTTAACTGGGCCCTTTTTCCGGTTATCCATGCCCGGAACGGATTGGGTGAAGCTGGAAACCGGATTATAGATCAGCCACCAGGCAATAAAGCCAGTTCCCACGACAATGAATATCGGGAGTAAGTAGCTGATACTAAATTTCCTGGACATAATCTTTTCAAGAGGTTTTTCAGGCGCTAAAATACTTGAAATAACCACCCGAATTATCAATGGTAGTAATCAAGAGGGAGTCAAAATAACTAGCTTTTTCGCACATCATAGGCTAAAATAGAATTGCCGTGCCTCATATAAAGAATTCCCCCCGCAATGACGGGGATAGTGAAGAATTCCTTTTTTCCAGCCGGCAGCCTGAATGAGCTGATCAGTTCCATTTTGCCGTTCGAGGGTTTTACCAGTCCGACCATTCCATTCTCGGTATAACAATAGAGCATATCATCAGCAGCAATTATCGCCCCTTTATCGAATTTTAAGGAGTCAGATATCTGGCCACTCGTACAATCCACGCTGCAGTAGCGGCGGGGGCGATATTGTGAAGAATAGATAAAATTTCCAAGTTTCACCGCTCCGCCGTGCACATCCGAAATGATTGGATTTGTCCATACCTCTTTGATCGATTTGCCATCGGCTGCCAGCTCAAGTTTAACGGCGCCGCTGCCGCTGCCGTTAACGTAATAAATAAACCCGTTATCAAACAAGGGCGTAAACGCCTGTATATCACGATCAGGCATTTGCCTGTGCCTCCAGAGGAGTTCACCTGTTGAAGCATCAATGCCTATCATATCATGTATCGTAAGAGTAACCAGTACTTTCCGCCCGGGCAGTGTGATGAGAACAGGCGAGCCATAGGCCGTTGTATCACCCAGCGCTTTTGATTTCCAGATCATTTTCCCGGTAAACCGGTTCAGTGCCACAAAATTTGTATCCTGACCTCCAGGGGCACAATAAACAACATCGCCGTCAACCAGCAATCCTTCTGCATATCCGAACCTGACATTGATCCCGTTCAGGTCCTTTATCATTTCCGTTGACCAGACTTTCTCCCCATTTGCAATTCTAAGACAACTGACCCGACCCATGCCTGAACAGAGGTAAATCAAATCACCCACAATAGTTGGTGTTGACCTGGATCCGGTAAAATTCTCCATCCATTCCCTGCCGATCTCTTTTTTCCAGATCAGGATGCCTTTTTTATCGAAAGCAAATAAATAGCCGGTACTGTCAATTTCGCCGGTCACAAATACCCTGTCAGCGGTTACAACCGGCGAGCTGTAGCCATTGCCAATGCTGTCAAATCTCCATTCCAGGGAAGGGCCGGTTTCAGGCCATGATTTTAAAAGGTTGGTTTCGGAATAAATCCCGTTTCTCTGGGGACCCCGAAACTGGGAAATGGTTTGTGCCAGGAGGCTGACCGTAAGAGAAAAGTAAAGTATCAGCAGACAAGTCAGATTTCTTGTTTTCATCAAAGATTCCTGTTAGATAATTTTTTTTATTTCTGTTTGATATTATAAGCAAGCAATGATTTGCCATGGCGGATATACAGCACTCCATGAGCAATTACCGGTTGTGAAAAATGTTCCCTGGTGCCTGAAATTACTTTGAAACTACATACAAGTTCAAGTTTCTGACCTGGATTAACAAGGTTCATTTCACCCTTTTGGTTGTAATAATAAAGCATATTGTCAGCCATGATAATTGCACCTTCACCAACTTTCAGCGAGTCAACCACTTGTCCGGTAGCAGCATCCAGGCATTTGAGGTTTTTTCCTGATTCACTGCCAGCATAAATCCTGTTATTAATTTTGATAAAACCACCCATGTAACTATCCAATTCGGTATTCCTCCAAACCTGCTGGATCTGTTTACCGTCATCAGATAGTTTGAGTTTTACCGCACAATTACCGTCACCTGCAACATAATATATGAAACCATTCTCATACAATGCCGAATTGCTGTGTGTATCTCCCATACCAGGTCCCCGTTTATCCAGGGGAGTATTAACCTGTTCGTGCGACCAGAGAAGCTCTCCGGTACCGGCATCAATTCCGAGCAAGTGGTAGGCTGAAAACGTGACCAGTATTTTTCGAGTGGGTAATTGAATGAGGATGGGGGAATTATATGCAGGGATTTCACCGGTTCCTTTGCATTTCCAGACTAATTTCCCGGTAAACCTGTTCAGTGCAACCACGCTGGTATCTGCGCCTCCGGGAGTAAGGAACAGCTTATCGCCGTCAACCAGGATCGACTCAGCATGCCCGAACATCGTGAATCGTCCATGAAAATCTTTCAGCATATCCTTTGACCATTTTTTAGTCCCGTTATTTGCATCAAAGCAGGTAATATTACCAAGTCCTGAACAAACGTACACCAGGTCGCCAACAACAGTAGGCGTGGACCTTGAGCCATTGTAGTTCACAACCCATTCCTTTCCGTAATCAGCTTTCCAAATTAAATTTCCTTTCAGGTCGAAAACGAACATAAAGCCGGTTGAATCAATTTCACCGTTTATATAGAGCCTGTCGGAGGTAACAGCCGCTGATCCGTAACCATTGCCAATGTTTTCATTCATCCAGCGTAGTTCCGGTCCGGTTATCGGCCAGGTCTTTAAAAGGTTTGTTTCATTATAAACTCCGTTTCTTTCTGTTCCCCTGAATTGTGCTATGGTTTGCGATTGTATGGAAACTGAATAGGCATATGCTGAAACAAGCAGGAAAATTCGAAATGAAAAGTTCATAGTTTCTGGTGTATTTGCAGGTTGTTTATCTGATTATTTTTTTTCCTGAACACTAAGGTGGAATACCAATTATACAAAGGTAAAATTAGAAGAATCAGGCATACCAAATCAGTTCATTAGATAAAAGAGAAGAAATAATCGGTAAACCAGGCTTTTTGCTAGTCAACAAGCGTGTTGTAACAGATTAATAGGAATCCGGGAGCGCTTTTCAGGATTAGGAAATTTCTTTTATTAACAGATGCCGGGATTCTCAGTTGAAGGACATTTGCAATTCTCGAAAATAGCCGAGAAGAAACATCGGGTTTTAAAAGTTGATCAAATGACCAGCCATTGGTATATTGAGTCTTTATCTAACAGCAACAGCCCCTTAAAAATGGGCTGTTGCCGTTCACACACATTCTTGACTGGTTCAAAGTCAGAATTACCCTTGCCTGACTTGGTCATTCTTCATACTTACCTTCCCTGTATGTAAAAGTATACTCAACAAACAGGAACAAATCCCTGATCTTTGTCCGGTCAATGCCAGGATTATCAGTATTGGCTAAACTGATCGTCCACTCTTTGCTGACTTCTTTACCAATAAATACATTCAGCGGGTTTGCAGTATTATTTTTGTCAGATTTGATCAGACCATTTTCATTCGTTGTTGCTTTCGCATTAGTGGTGTCCTGTTTAACAGTGAATTTCAGTGAATGAACAAGCACTCCACCCGTATCTGCTTTCACTGAAATATTTTTAATGATTGGATTGATTTCGTTAAAGGCAAAATCAGTCGGCTGGATTTTGAATTTCAGTTCACCGGTGTCAATAAATTCCACATATTTATCAGGGAATAGAATACGCAATGGTATTACGGTGTTTTTTTTACCTGTTCCCGGTAATTCACTCCTGATCTTGTTTTCCAATGAAGTATCAAATTGGGCCTTGTAATATACTATCACCTTTACATCAGCAATCGTCAGGTAATTGATGTTGTTTGTTGCAGGTGGAATTTCCAATGTCCAGCCAGTGGCTACTCCACAATTTTCAAAAACATCCAGCACCCGTTGATCCATCCGGAAAATGTTCACATCAGCACGTGGGCTGTAGTTTGAAAGGTACAATACTTCACAAGGCTGAACCCGGAAGAATACTTCACCATTCTTCTTTCGATCCCTGGATATACCGGAGCTTTTCAATGTGCCATGCACGCCACCTGGAGGAATTAGTCCCTCAACAACTACTTCAACTTTCTTGATTTTCCTGAAATATGCTCCCGGGTATGCGAGGTCAAAATCAGGCAGCGTAGTTTCAAATTGAAGTTTCCCGGTATTTTTGAAAGTGGTCTGGAAACCTATCGAATTTAGCTCCGAGAGTGAGAACATTTGTTTGATGGGAATCTCCTTCGATTTAACATTATAAATCCGGTCGAGTGTGAAGTAGTTAATATCACTGAGCAGATAGTTTGCGGTCAGTGAAACGGAAATCACATTCATGCTATAATCGTTTTTTATGGCATTCAGAACCCGGCCGGTTTCCAGTTCATATGCTTTCTGCATTCTCCTGGCGATGCCAATGGCCCTGTGCAAGCAAGTCCTGGTGATGGATGACATGCGATCATCCAACCTGGACCATATTTCCTGGCTGAATGCATTCGCTTTATAACTGTTTAACAATTACTCAGAGTACCTCCTGTTCATCTCTGCTATTTTTTTTTTTTTCAGCTGATTTGCCACTTCCAGGCAGGTATGCGTATTCATTACCAACGCATAGGCAGTTGCTGTTGGCATTTTATTCAGTAATGGTTCTTTCGATATTAGCCAATACTGTATCTCTTGACAGCATGCCCCTTTTCCAGATAACATCTCTCAAAACCCGATGAGCATTGATTCCCGAAAGAGTAATATCTCTTCTTTCTGCGGGACTGTAATAGGTAAAAGCAACTTCATGTCCTTCAGGACCGCCGGTAAAAATAGAAGCTGCTTTAAGGGCTGTTCTTTCATAACTTAAATTTACGTACTGCTCCTTTTGCTGTTGCGTCGTCCGGAGCCGGTGATCGGTAGTTACTGCATTTTCTTTATTTATTTCCAATTCAGCATGTATTTCTTCCACCAGTTTCAGCTCAAGTTCAACCTGGGTCCGGCATAACTCTATAGTTTGTTGAATCTGCTCCCTGGTCATCCATCCATTTTCAACAGAAGTAGTGAAACCGGTATATACCCTTTCTGCCTGAACAGCCTGCCGCGCAAAATAACATGCCATGTTTTGCAGAGTGTCAAATTTAAATACAGGCAGATCATCGTCCTGGTAACCAATGTAATCCATCCCGATATTAATCTTTTTTAACCTGTTTCTTACATCCAGCACTATATTTATGGTTTCAGGATTTAATGTGGAGATATCAGGATTTTTAATGTCAGTAATCAGCATACTTACCAATTTGCCGTAAACATTCAAATGGTTTTTGTACAAAGGTGAATTCACAGGTGTTTTATCGTCCGGGCTTATTACGTTGATATACGTATTTGTGGCCAGCTGTACATCTTCGTTTTTGTAAAATGAATTTCCCCAATCAAGGTAATTACGGGCAATCCTGATCCATAATGCAGGAATCTCTATCATTGTATTGATATACTGGTAGGTTGAGGCCTACAGGTAATGGGAAAGTGCATGAGTGTAATTACCAGAATGAATACAGCAATCGCCTATACAGACAGGTAATTGATACAGATAAAGGTGCGGTATGTTGATGGCGAGTTCTGACATTTCCCTATATCCCAGATTTACAGTTTCGAGCGTTCTCAAACTTATGCGATTGTTGTAATACCTGGTTTTTATTTCATCAAGGTTTAGAAACTGTTTAAAATTTATTCTAACCTTTTTTACCCTCTCTGTCTCACCCTGAAATCAGGTGGAGGACATTCTAAAAAGGATTTTTCTGTGATTGGAAGAACTACAATTCAGTATAATCTGCTCCCGCCCTAAATTCAAAGAGGTTGAGGTGGGTAATAATTTGTAAATTTAAACAGTTACTTAATCTTTATTTTGACCACCATCAGTTAGAATATACAGTCCCTGGGTGGCTCAATACCAACTTGAAAGCATGGAAATTAAATAAATATGATGTTTAACATCTTTAACCAGTTACCTTCCTGATATAGAGTTATTAACTTCTGATTGAGCATTACATTTTGCTAACTTATTACTAATGCTTAATGCTTTCCGGTGCCGGGTACTATTAATGTGCGCACATAAGAAAACAAGTAACTCTGCGATCCAACATAAACAGGATTGAAAATTAAATCACAAAAAATTCCGGATAGGTCATTGATCGGTCAGGTTGCGCTTTCCGGTCAAAATCTCAAGGCGGTTAAGTAATTGTCACTTCTATCCGCGTTGGTAACTAAAAACCAGTCATACTCGTAAGCCATTAAGAAAACAAACCATGAATTACATTGAGATATACAACCAGGCACTTTCAGAATCTTCCCTGGGTAACAATTCTAAGGCAATTGAGCTTTTCAATGCCGTCAAGGAGTACTTTATAACGAATTCTGACTTTTATTCAGCAAGAGGAAAAGCATTTGCCGATTTAGCCAGGTATGAAGAATCAATCACCGATTATACCTCCGCAATTAATCTTGATCCGGCAATAACATACGTTTATTTTCTGAGGGCCAAATCTTTTTCTGATCTTCGACGATATGATGATGCCATCACCGATATAAGTCATGCCATCGAATTAGCTCCGTTCTGCCCTCGATATTACCAGGTCCGTGGGGAAATATACATTCATATGGACAATTATCTTAAGGCTTTAGATGATTTCGATTTTGTGATCATGAAGGAACCGGAGAACCTGGATGTCAAAGTAAAATACCTCTATCTGTGGCAACGGGTGAATGATGGTTATTGTGATTTTATGCCAACCACTTCCGAAGAATTTATGAGAAGAGGAATTGCAAAATTCTACAAACAGCTGTATGAAGAAGCAATTCTCGATTTCAATACTGCACTGGATAAAGACCAGACGAACCATTATGCATATAAATCAAGGGGCTTGACTTACATGCTGATGGGTGATTACAATAGTGCAATTAAGGATTTCTTCACTGCCCTGGGTTTTAAACCCTGTGCCGAGTATCTTGATAATTTAGGCGATGCATACCAGCGCTCAGGCGACCTGGAATCAGCATTAAAATACTTTGATATAGCTGTGGAATATTCAAATACAAATGCAAGAATTATCTATAACCGGGGTGTTGTGCATTTAAAGGCTCATAATCTTCAAAAAACCATTGATGATTTCAGCAGGGCAATTGAACTGGACCAGAATTTTCCAGACCCTTACAAGAGCCGTTCCTGGTGCTATAACCAGTTGGGAATGATTGATGAAGCGGTTCAGGACATGGCCAGGTATATTGAACTAAAGGAAAAATACCAGTTAGGATTGGTTTAGAAACTTTATTATGAGCCTTATCCGGAATAGATAATTTTCCGCTGAGACGCTATACAATCATGAATGAGAATGATTGTGATATTCCCGTTGCGCCATTGGCACCTTCGCCTGAAATTTCAGAAATAACTTTTACAATAGGAAATAGCAATAAGCCTTTACCTGGGACGATTCCTTAAATTCGGGTTGAAATGAAGCTGGCAAATCCTTGCATACGGGATACAACCCTTACAACAACTCCTTTATTTTGCGCGGATATCAAATGCCATCAATGCATCACCCCGACGAACAAAAAGTTTCCCGCTCGAAATCGAAGGATGCGCCCAGGCGGGTCCGGTGCCTTTCGGAGCCTTAAATGCGGACACAAGGTCAAATTTCTGAGGGTCAGGCCTGACCAGCGCTACGTTGGCATTTTTTTCCTCAAAGCAGTATAACCGGTCATCGGCAGCAATAACTGATCCCTTGGTAAACCATTTCGTTTCATACATGGTCTTGCCGGTAGCCCATTCAATACAACACCAGTTGCCTTTTGAATTATCTATCCAGTTGGACCCGTAAATATATCCATCCACGAGCACTACGCCGCCCATATGGCAATCAAGCGTTGAATCAGTCCATATAACGCTTATGGATGAAGCATCGTCCGAAAGCCTGAATTTAGCGCCTACATGGTCATAACCACCAGTGATATATAGTTCTCCATCTTTGAATAGCGGGGTTATTGTATTTGTTTTTGGAGCGCCAGGCCAGTTTTTCAGGCTTTTTTCGGCTTTGAGTTCAGCATAATTGTACTTCCATAGTATCTTCCCATCAGCAGCATCTACTCCTATCAGGAAATTGCTTATTAATGTTACTATAAGGTTTCTATTCCCATAATTTACTAAAAGCGGGGAAACATAAGCACTTGTGTCATTCAGACTTTCACTGGCCCAGATGGTTTCGCCTGTTTTTTTATTTAAGG
>JANXXZ010000480.1 GCA_025350385.1 Bacteroidales bacterium | reverse complement strand
TTTTAATTCATTTTCAGATTTTTGGATATTGATCACATCAATGAAGCTTGATAGAACTTTATATCTTTCAGATGGGGCTTCTTCAATAAATTTTGTTATTTGTGCCCTGCGGAGTGCTTGAAGTTTTGGTAATCCAATGCTCGGATTCTTGATTACTCTATTTGATGTATCTGCAAGTGTTGCTTTAAATATTTGACTATCTGTTTGTAATTCTATAATAAAGTCACAAGATTTTGAATCTAATGACTTAAGAAAAGAATGATCAGTTGTTGATTTGTCTTCAAGTGAACCAATACCTTCAGTGCATAAACATACTAAAGCATCGGCTATAGATGACTTCCCATTTCCATTTTCTCCGTAAATAAGGGTCATGTTTTTACCCTTACTGAAGTTAATTGTAAGCGGTGTTGTTGCGCCTCTAAAACAATTAATATGTAGACTATTTAGTTTCATTTTGTGACTGTATTTCTATTGCCTTGATCTGTTGTTCAAAAATCAACTTCCATTCATTTTCTTTAATGATTCCTAAGGAAATTTTATTCTCAAGATCTTTCTGATCACTCGGAACCAGATTGTTCAATTTTAGTCGCTTAACTATTTCGTCAGCAACAATTATGTTTATATCACTCATATTTCAAAGATAATTTAATGTCGATTTACCTAACAGCTAACAATCGCTTACCCCCAACTTAATATTCATTGAATAGGTTTGGAAATAACACTCGGTATAACCAAAATTTACTTTCATCAAGTCCATCCCCAATAATCAATCCTGTGTAAATATAGATAATATATTTCGTCTGGCAATATATAAACTCAGTTGGCAAACAAGGGATTATAGCTTCACAACCCATTCATTCCCCTTCCCGTCAAACCTGCAATCCAGCGCTTTCAGCGGCTTAAATGCCGGGCCTTTCAGGGTTTTGCCGCTGGCTGCATCAAACTGTGAACCATGGCAGGGGCAAGTGATCCGGCCGTTGTTCTCCTGCTTCAGGATGCAGCCGGCATGCGTACAGGTTGTGGAAAAGGCGAGCGCCTTATCGCCAGATTTAACCAGGTAGAAATCGTCGTAAAAAGTAACTCCTGCAGCGATTGGCGCTTTAATGCGTCTTATCTCATGCTTTTCGCCCATGCTTTCCTGCCGTTGCACGAGGCGGTCCCATAAATAGAAGGTGAAGATTGCCAGCGAAGTCCCGGCAACCCTGAAAAAAGCTTTACGACTGATCTTTATTGCTCCGGTCATACAGAATTACTTAGAACAATCCAAAACTACTGGTTTTTGACGGAACTTCCTCCAGGCTTATTTTTCATTTTCCTGATCTTAATCATGTTATTTTATGATCCGTGACAGTATTTATCATGATAAATTATAAACAATTGTAATATACTATAAACCAGATATATAGAATGTTTCTCCATAATTTAGAATTAGTCTTTAAAACGCTGTAATACGTTTAAAACCAAGATGATGTATTACTGTTAATTTTAGTATGTTGGTGAAATTAAAGTTAATAGATTAGTTATCAGGCAGTTATTTCCTTTTATGATTATATCTGGATTTTTGCATATCACTGGTTTTATGCTACTTTTGTTCTGTTACGGGAATAACAGTTAACAGGAATCGCCGGAACCCTTATTGCCGGCAGGATGCCCGAAAAGGAATTTCACATGAAGACAAGACGAGACTTTATTAAGATCAGCGCACTGGGACTGGGTGCTACAGCAGCCATTGGAGGTACAGCCAAATGGGTGTTCGGCGCTCCGCTCGAAAACCTACTGGGTGGATCCGAAAACAACTCCCCGCAATTGAAAAGATACCCGACCTATTGCGAAGTATGTTTCTGGAAATGTGCAGGCTGGGCGTATGTAACACCCGAAGGAAACATCCAGAAAATCATCGGTAATGCCGACGATCCCCAATGCAACGGCAGGCTTTGTCCACGCGGTACCGGCGGGGTGGGTATGTTTTCCGATCCCGACAGGCTTAAAAAACCCCTCCTCCGTGTAATTAAAGATGGCAAACAGACTTACCGTGAAGCCGGCTGGGACGAAGCCCTTGATTTCGTCGCCTCCAAAATGAAGAGTATCGCCACAAAGTATGGTCCCGAAAGCATGGCCCTGTTTAACCATGGTTCTTCAGGCCATTATTTTACACACCTGCTGAATGCTTACGGTACCAATAATATTGCTGCTCCTTCCTTCGCGCAATGCCGCGGTCCCCGCGATACCGGTTTCGATCTCACCTTTGGTGAATCAGTAGGCAGCCCGGAAGCCACGGATATCCGCGATACCCGCTGCCTGATTTTGATCGGCTCACATATAGGCGAAAATATGCATAACGGGCAGGTGCAGGAAATGTCGGAAGCCATTGATAAGGGCGCCGTGATCATCACGGTTGACCCGAGGTTATCGACTGCGGCCAGCAAATCGAAGTACTGGCTTCCCATAAAACCATCCACCGATGTTGCCTTGCTGCTTGCGTGGATCCACG
>JANXXZ010000454.1 GCA_025350385.1 Bacteroidales bacterium | reverse complement strand
TATTATACGTTGTGTACTTTGACTCTTGCTGCTAACTTTTCTTTAAATAAGATTGCTCTAGCGATAAGTTCTCACAATGGACGCTTAAAAAGAATTCAATAAACAGATTAGATAAAGATCAGAATAAAAATATTTCAGCAACAATCAGTAATTGTACAATCAGACCAAGCCGATTTTTCTATGAACATAGAAGCATTAGCTTCGCAAACTCATAAACTAAGCATATCCGATTCCATATCTCCGGCCTGGGAGCGCCTTCCATTGTGATGCATGAGGAGAATCCTGCCGGAAGGGATAAAATAATCGGCAAAGTCAGAATAATCAGCATGGTTCTCAGGCAATCCATTGCTTCTGCTGAGCCTGGAAGGAGGGACTATTTCAATTGCCGGGTTTCGGTGTAACCTCAGATTAGCCGATGACTCTTTGTATTTTTCCGGCAAAGTTCGTTGGGTTGATTCCATTCTTTTTTCAGTTTATACTGCAAATTTCGGTTTAAACACTCAGTATTTTTCAGGCGAAAGAAAATGTAATGATTACTTAAAATCAATATATTGAAAACATAACATGTTGTTAATATTACTGTTATAAACTAGAATTTCCCTTACTGTTATTATTTATGAAGGGCAGACCTGTGGTCCTTAATAATTTCCTTATACCGCAGGTTAACTTCGTTAACAATCGATTCCCATGGCTGATAGATCGTTTTCAGGGCTTCCTTGCCGGCATTCTTAATAGTATCCCTGTGGCTCATCAGGTTGGTAATCATTTTGGATAAGTCTTCCGATTCATTCTCAATGAGGAACCCATTCCTATTATCAATAATTTTTTCAGCAGAAGAACTGTTTTTCACTAGGACTGATGGGATACCAAATGCAGCTGCTTCCTGTATTACCAAAGGAGAGTTGTCATAAATGGAAGGAAAAATAAACAGATCAGCCGCTGCATATACCCGCTCCAACAGTTTGCGATCCGTTATCACACCCAGGAATTTAACGTATTCCTGGAGTTTATACTTTTTTACTAGTTCCTTCAACTCATCGGCTGCATAACCTTCACCGACAAATATCATTTTGAATAATTCCCCGGCTTGCTTAAGTTGTTTCATAGCATCGATTATGAGCCTGATATTCTTTTCCCAGCGTTGCTGCCCGACAAAGAGCATTACAAATTCATCGGCTCCGGTTTTAATCATATCCCTTCCTTTTTTCCGGTAACTCATCAATCTTGACTTCCTTGGAACTTCCATATCGCAGCCATTCGGTATCACCTCAAAAGATCCTTTCTATCCATAATCTGTCAGTGTTTGTCCGGTTGTTTTATTTGGAACCCAGACAAAATCAGCCGATTTATAAAAATCGAGGGTCATGTTCAACATAAAATCGATGAGTACCTCGTTGTTGATCACTTTTTTGAAATCTTCACGGTACTTTGTATGAAAAGTTGCAACAAGGGGTATATCAAGTCTTTTTGATAGGCTTGATGCCACATTCCCGCTGATGAAGGGACAATGCGCGTGAACGAGGTCGAACCCGATATTCCTGATTTCTTTTTTAAACCTGACATCAATAAGTGGAAGCCCTATGCGGTATGGATTCATTCCGGGGACGAGTACTGATTTGAACCGATAAACCGGGTAGGATACTATGTCTTTATATTCTTTTACCTTCGGAGCGATAATGCAACTATTCCCATATTTTTCGTTGAGCCAGTATGCATAATTATGTGCTGTCATTCCTACCCCGTCCATAATCGGAAAATAGGAATCGCTGAACTGGCCTGTTGTGATTTTCATTTTGCTGAATTTGCCACAAATATCGTTATCATATAGATGACTTTGAACTAGTTAACTGTTAGTTAACAAAGAATTTATATTCTGATAATCAGTATTAGAAATTTGTGTGATTTTTGTCCATAACCCCTTGATTATTTACCATGCGTTCTGCTTGAGGTTTTAAAACAATCATGTCTCATCTACAAGAAATGCAACCTATAAAAAAGTACTTCAATTACTTTATCTTTCCGGAATTTTCATTACGCATGCACTCTTCATCAATTCTGTTAAAGTTAAGTTCATTCATGTACAGCTTTATTGCATAAGACAATAATTTCATTATTTTTACCTTTTCTATCTATATATTTATCCATATTTTTATGAAGAAAATTTTGGCTTTTATTGTCCTCTTTACCGGAATTTACTTGAATTCAAACGCAACGGTTATCACTGTTGATATCAATGCTGCCGGAGGCTTACAGCATATTCAGGATGGCATTAACGCTGCCAATAACGGGGATACTGTGCTTGTTTTGCCAGGTGTTTATTTTGATACCATCAATTTTAATGGTAAGGATATAGTAGTTGCCAGCCGCTTCCTTTTCACACAGGATACCGTCGACGTTTCGCAGACAGTTATTGATGGTAACCATATAAATTCAAGGCTGGTAAAATTTATATCAGGTGAAACACGCTCTGCCCGCCTGGTCGGTTTCACTATTACCCATGCATACCATGACCAGTTTTCCTATTCCAATTTGCGGATCGGGCTGGGCATATATATTAATAATAGCTCGCCATCCATTGAAAATAATCACATCCTTAATAATGAGTTTGGCATGTGGTACTTGTCAGGTGGTGGAATATGCATCATTCAATCGGGAGCTCTTATTAAAAACAACCTTATACAACATAACGGAGAAGCCTTTTATGGAGCCGGACTATATATTGATTCCTGCAATAATGTATTAATTGAGGGTAACCTGGTCGATCATAACAGTACTACTTCCGGTTATGGTTGTGCGAAAGGAAATGGGGTTTGTATTATGTGGTCCGAAAATCTAGTGTTGAAAAACAATACGATAAGTAACAATTATAATGATCAGGCTGGATCGGGTGGCGGCTTATATACCCTAAGTTCAGCTAATATACTGATTGAGAACAACCGGATTTTTTCAAATACAGCTACTTTCTATGGAGGTGGAATTTGTTTTGATAAGTCCCAGGGTGTTTTTACCGGCAACCTTATTTATATCAATAGTGCTGATATTGGAGGAGGAATTTATTTCTATAATTCCAGTATTCCTGTTATAAATTCCACAATTGTGCAAAATGTTGCCGGCAACTCTCCCGATCGATATGGGGGTGGTATTGTTTGCGAGAATTCAAGTCCGCAATTTTATAACACCATCCTGTATGGTGATACGGCAACAGCAGGTGGTCACGAAGTAGCCATCAGGGACAGTTCTTCACATCCTTCATTTATCAATTGTGATATACAAGGTGGCAAAGAGGCTTTTTACCTAGCCGATACATCTTGTTATCCAGGAGATTACACAGATAATATCGATGCTGATCCCTTGTTTTCGGGCATCGGGAAGGATCCATACAGCTTAAGCTTCGAATCGCCTTGTGTTGATGCCGGGACAGTTGATACAACAGGTTTATTCCTTCCGGCAACCGACCTGGCAGGTTTTCCCCGGATTTCATTTGGAATTGTTGACATTGGCGCATATGAATACCAGCACTGTATTGGTTTTCCTGGGATGCCAAGAAATTTACAAGCTATACTATTTTCCAACCCGGCTACCGATAAAGTGGAAATAATTATGCAGAACCCGGGCAAAGCAAAGGTCCTGATTTATAACTCTTCGGGAATCCAGGTTCATTCAGGTGCTTTTTCAGGCTGTTAATACAAAACGGATGTGGGTTTACTTCCTTCAGGCCTGTATTTTGTGAAAATACTGTCCGGATCAGAAATGGTGGTTAAAAAACTAAGTATATTGTAGCTCCTCCTTATCAGGAGTGTTCAGATTTCCCAGTGGATTATCTCGTTTCACACTGATCCGGATGAAGTTGATTCTTAATAATTACCTATGATTTCTTTGTAGCTGAAAATAATGCATCCGATCGTTTTTGCATTTCCTCCTGGCTGACATCTTCAATATGTGTCATTATTGACCATTGGTGTCCGAAAGGATCTGTGAGGCTTCCTGCCCGGTCGCCATAAAACTGGTCTTTCACATCCATATTCCCGGAAATGGTGGCTCCTGCCATGAGTGCCCGGGCAAAAACAGCATCAACATCTTCAACATATAAACAGATGCAGACGGGAGATCCTCCGAGTGTTTTGGGGCTAAGATTGCCCCACAGTGCATTCTCTTCGGCAAGCATTAGTTTTGAATCACCAATTTCAATTACTGCATGTCCGATGCTTCCGTCAGGCATGGTGATCCGTTCGGTTTCTTTTGCACCAAATGCTTTCTTATAAAACGCTATCGCTTCTTCAGCACCTACTACATTTATGTATGAAGTAAGCGTAGCATATCCTTTCGGAATTGCCTGTACTTTCGCTATCATGATTGGATTATTTACAGGTTTATTTATTCATTGTCCGTTTCTGTTTCGTAATGAAGACAAACAACTCCTGATGGAAATGCTTCACTGCTCAGGAGTTTAAGCCTGAAACCCCGCTTCAGTTTTTTGAAAAAAGGAATGCCCTTTCCCAGGAGGATCGGATTGATGAATAACCAATACTCATCGATCAAATTTTCATCCATCAGTTCGCGCGTCAAACCCGGGCTGCCAAACAGGACGATGTTTTTACCGGTCCCACTTTTCAGTTTCCTGAATTCGGTGGCCAGGTTATCGCTGATAATTGCAGTATTCTTTATATCAGCACCTTTCATCGATTTTGATACAATCAATTTTTCAACACTGTTGTACCAGGCCGAATGCTCAATATCATGTTTACTGGGATTCGGCTGATCTGCGGCAGTCGGCCAGTATGCTTCCATCAATTCATAGGTAACCCGGCCATAAACTGCCAGATCTGATTCACGGGTCTGCCTGCCGGCATATTCAAACATTTCATCACTAACGGTAATCCAGTCTATTGCTCCGTTTGGATCAGCTACATAACCGTCGAGTGACAGGTGCATAAATGAAATTGCTTTTTTCATCTCCCAGATAGGATATATTTCCGGTACAAGTCTATCTTAATTGTCTTAAGCGTTTTTCAATGTTTCAATATCCAGCTTTCTCATATTCATGAACGCTTTTGTAACCCGTTCGGCTTTTCCCGGCTCGCTCATTAATTCAACTATCACTGCCGGAACGATTTGCCAGGATACGCCAAATTTGTCTTTCAGCCAGCCACACATGCTTTCCTCCCCATCTTCAGTGAGTTTGTCCCAGTAGTAATCAATTTCTTCCTGGGTTTCACAGTCCACGACAAACGAAATTGATTCGTCGAACTTAAACTGTGGTCCGCCATTTAAGCCCATGAACTTTTTCCCGTTCAGTTCAAAGGTCACAACCATAGGAGAATCAACAATGATCTTCGAATTTTTAAAAACAGAGCAGTAAAATTCTGCTGCTGCCATGGCTTGCCCGTTAAACCAAAGGCAGGGGTAAATTTGATTATTCATTTCTTTTTTATTTTGCTTTCTGATTTCAGTTGATTTTCATTGATTTTAAATTTTACAATCCGGGTAATCAGTTCAAGGGGAAGTGGCTTGTCCAAAGGAAACTGGATCGCACCTTTCGACTTTTTATATGCTGTTAATTCGTTATTGAAATACTGAATCGGCGAAGCCGTCGGATAAAGCCCGATATGTTTTTCGTAAGCTGCATACCACACCAACATTCCATTAAGTTTGAACGCAGGCATTTTATAACTTATTACCTCTTCGGCACCCGGAGCGGCACTCCGGATGGTTTTACGAAGCAATTCAAGGATTTCACGGATACTATCCGGAAATCCCGCGATATAAGCATCAATGCCATTGGGTTGATTCATGGTTGATTATGTTGTGTTAATAGTGCAATCATAAATTTGAGGCGTCTTTTTGAGCCCCTGCCTGCCGCCTATTATCGCATATTCCTCTCCCTCCAAATGAAAAGCCATAGACTTAACCGTGTTTACAGCCTTACCGGAATTTCCGGTTAAATCAATAATTATCTACATCCGGTTCATGAGAGGCTCCATCAGGCTTACCCTGTTGTTCTCGGTGTCGATAAATGATACATACATACCAAAGCCGGGTATTTCAACAGGTTCACCGAGTACTTTGCCTCCTGCAGCGGCTATATTCCGGATGGATTCCTTAATATCATCAACGGCTATGACCAACGATGGATAAGGCGCTGAATCTTCAGTTTTCGGATAAAAACCGCCGTTGATCATTCCGGCATCCTTTGGTCTGCCGTTTTCGTCAACATCGGAGGTGGTTACAAGGACATAAGAGCCCATATCATCGCCCAGCATTTGGGTTTTCCAGCCGAACACTTTGGTATAAAAAACGGACATTCGTTTTCTGTCTTCCGCCGGCATTTCAAAATGCACTAAAGGATTCATTTCTTTCATGTGTATATATTTTTGTTAAGCGTTTAAAATGAGTATTTTAACTAACAGGTTAAGAGAGTAAATTTTCATGCTCGTACTTCCTCCCAATAACATCTAATCGGGATTTGTGACATCGGTTGGTGCTTATCCTGTTTT
>JANXXZ010000448.1 GCA_025350385.1 Bacteroidales bacterium | reverse complement strand
GTCTGGTTCTTGTTAATTCGTTTAAAGCCTGAAAGGTATGCCAGGTTAATATCCGGAACCAGTTTATGCAACCATGGGCTGTACGATATTGAAGCACCCATATCCTTGTCGATGAAAGCAAGTTTGGCGGGATTCCAGTGCATTGAATTTGCATCAGGTGTTGAAGAAACCCCTGCATCACCCATTGCACCAGCGCGCGCATCCGGTGCGATCATGAGGAACGGAACGGCAGTCATTATGGCATTCTGTTGCCCTATAAGGGAATATTTTTGTGCCTTAACTACTGATGTTACTGCAATTAACAGAATCAGAGCTAAAAAACGTAGCTTAAGAAAAGTCATAAAATACGTGTTAAAAAGAGGGTGCAATATTACACATTTAAAGTATGGATTAGAAACGAAGCGATTCCGTTGTTATTGTACCCGGTTATTTTTTTTCTGCCAAAAATATGTATGGGGAGGGCGGGAGAGCGAGGGAGCGGGAGAGCGAGGGAGAGCGGGGGTGCGAAGGAGCGGGAAGGTGCGAGGGAGCGGGAGGGCGGGAGGGCGGGAGGCTGAGAATTGAAAATTGAACATTAGTCTACTCCGAAAAGCTGAATCAGAACTTTCGCACAAAGTCGCGAGGTCGCAAAGATAAGAAATTCAACACTTTACAAACTTGAATGCTTTTCGTCTTTGCATGACATCCTATTTTTCGGAATAAGTTCAATTTTGATTAACTCTTAACGTTAACCAAAAAAAAAAGTAACCAATAACTGATAGCCAATAACCAATAACTGTTTATTCCTTCAAGAACTAAGTTATAAACAGTCCAAATCAGAGTATCTCAGGGAATCTTGACCACGCGGATGGTTTTATCGGAAGTGTTATTTCCGGTGCCTGCATGGATGCGCAAAAGATAGATACCTTTTGATGCCGGGGATCCGCTGCTGTTACGGCCATCCCAGGTAAATGCACCACCCAGGTAACCCTGTGAATAAAACGATTGTGGTCCGATGGAACGAATCCAGGTACCATCCAGCTTAAAAATATCCAGGGTAGCATCAACAGTGCTGTTAAACACATTATGTTCAAATTCAACACGGATCTCCTGGTTGAAAGGATTCGGATATCCTTTAACTGAAGTAATTGCCAATGCAAGATTCTTCTTCACAGTAAAATTAATGCTTGCTTCGGACGAATTATTGAATACATCCCAGGCTTTAAATTTCAACGTATGAGGACCTTCGGCAAGATTCGCATAATTGTACGTCACTTTCCCGGACCGGTAGCTATCCAGGTCCGGCTGGTAAAACTCGTTTAATACAACCGAATTAACTGCACTGCCATCGAGAGTAGCCACTATGTCGTGTCCGATCCCGTTACCAACTGTGTTTATTCCACTTTCATCGATAATGTATGCCAGGAGCATAGGATTTTCGCTTGTAATTCCCCCATCCTTGAAGCGTTCATCGTTCATATACATACTTATTACCGGGCCCTGCGTATCTGCTATATACCCCGTATTCGTCCCGCCGATCACAATACTGTCATTATACCCGGCCGCATCAATGGATTCACTGTTGGCATAATAGGATATTTTTCCAAAACCGAAACTATAATCTATGTCCCTTGGAACAATAAAGGAGATAGCAAACAAACCATTGGTAACCGTTGCTTTTCCCTGGAAAAGGATATTATCCTGGACGCTGAAATACCTCTTAAAACTGCTAGGGTCATTCCCCCTGGTCATCAGCCAACGGAATTTATCATACACTTTTACATCCACTGTTCCGTTAAATGTCAGCACCTGGTTATTGCCTGCATCAGCCACCATTCCTTCAAGATCAACCCTGTTCATTGCCGAGAGGGTGTCGGCGCCGGGAACAACCGGTTGCCCGTTAATCATTGTGGTAAGCACGTTGTACCTTGGATAAGCCAGTTGCATGGCCGGATCACCTATCAGCAGGAAGTTCCTTATATAACTGGTATTACTGTTATTGTTTTTGGCAAACGCAATTGCATCTCCAAACCGCGGGTATTTGCCGTTTAACTTCTTAAAAATAGTATCGTAGAAATCAACCGTAAGTTCAACATTGGTTCCGGCATTAGCCAATCTTGTTGTAGAAAAGAGTGCAACAGCTCCACCTGCAGGGTTTAGGAATACCTGTTCACCGGCCGATACCCTTGCCGGATCATCGAAACGGCTGAATTCGCAGGTAGCTGTGAAGAAAACCGACAACCGGTCATAATTTGTCCAGCTGTTGATATCATGCAGTGTGAGCACACTCTCTTCGGCCCAGCCGGTTTCACCGCCATGACCGGTATAGTTCATCATCAGAACTCCTTTCTGAACTTCCTCATTGATCTTTGCATTCACTTCCGGGTACCTCGCGCCGCTTGGAGTGGAAACCTGCTGGTAAGCGTCAAGGTAGACTTTGGAGATATTAAACACTTTGTCATTCTTTTCAATAACAGGAGTCACCTGGTCCTCAACCTGCCGGATGTGGGTATTATTGTCCTCATCATCGGCAACAAAACACAATGAATTCCTCCAGTTGCCAAAAGTTTCAGGCACTGCGGTCGAATACCGGATACACTTATCCACCATATTCTTTGCCTGTTCAGTATCATCCACGGTGAACCGCCCGACACCTATATCCAGTTTACCAAATGCGTCGTTTCCTTCGTTGGGATCAAACAAAGCATAAAAGTCGTCGGAGGCAAAGGAAGAAACTGTGTTTTGCGATTCAAAAGTTTCAAAAGCCAGCACGTAGTTGGTATTTTTTGTAGGCATTATATCCTTGTAATCGTAAGAGCCATCTCCAAAAAGAAGCAGATATTTCAATTTCCCTTCGCCTTCAGGCCGCAGGTAAAGCATGCGTGCAAAATCACGGATAGCAGACACATCAGGCGATCCGGACGAAAATTCGTTATATATCAATTGGTTGGTTACTACCACAACCGACATTCCATCCACCAGGCGGTGATGATCGGCCAGACGATTTGCCTGTTCCAGGAAATCAGGATGGGTAACAATCAGCAGATCGGCGCCGGTTATGCTATGAAGATTCTGGTTATCCACTTTTTCTACAAACTCCACGCTGTTAAAACTTGTATTATCCCAGGCTACAAACCTGCGAATGGTGTCGGTCGGAAGCACAAAATGCATCAAATCGCCCTCAAGAGTGGTCATAACCTGGTTTACGTTTACCGGGTCAGTAACTTCCCAAACAGCAAGCTGTTGTGAAGCGCCCTGAAGTCTGTAATCCGTTATATTTCCTGATGCAACCGAAACGGGATCGGAAAATATCATCTGCCCGCCGGTAAAGATCATTTTGCGCGGGACATTCATTTCAAGCCAGTCAATATATCCCAAAGCAGTGTTGTTTGGGGTATTATACCTGATGCTGACCTGCTGCTGTCCTTCAACCGGGACAAACGTCTTTACTTCAATTGCTTCACGTGTAAAATCATTTTCGCCGTAAACCGAAAGTGTGCGTGATGTAATAGCACTGGAATTTACCGTGATTGAGAAATTCGAAGTTGCAGATGCACGGGCAACAAGCCGGTAACGGATCCAGGCCTGTTTTCCTGTTTCTACATTCTGAAAGTTAAATGAAGTCAGATCGAGAGATGGTGAGGCGTAATCGAGCCGCTCACCTATCCATTGCTTGCCTGATTTGATGGGATTATACAAATCTTTTTCATGAAAAGAAAAGTCAATAAACGTATTGCAGGTGTATTTGATGGCTTCAGTTGATTGCTCCTGCACACCGGTTCGTTTACCTTCGGCACCGTCGAAATTCAGGAAATAGTAAGTATAATCGGAGTACAGATTCAATTTGTGTTCTAACTTCCGTGTTGATTTATTGAAAACCACTTCATTGGGATCCATGGCATAAAAGAGAAAATAATCACCGGGTGCAAAAACTCCTGGAGTTGCTGTTATCACCTGGATCGCATTTTCAGGCAGATCATCGTACCTGAAAGCAAAATTACCCTCGGGTAACATTCCACCATTTTTACCGAAGAGCCGGATGTGATCGGGTGCTACGGTAGTCATATTCACACCCATATTACTGATATCATCGTAGGTAACCTTGCATATCCCGGTCTTATTCACCCTGATCTTATACCAATTGCCTGCAGATAGCACGGAATTAGCAGCGTATTCAACTTTTTTCTCACCCGAAACCGGGGTTAAAACCGTATAAGTTATTTCCAGGTCAAAGGAAACTAGTTTTTGAACCTGACGTCCCGGTGGCTGCAACAGGGGTATAAACCGGATATCCAACGAGGGAATGCCCCTTGCAATACCAATGGAATTCACGATGTTAAGTGAATCATACACCTCCAGCGGGTAAGTAAGTTTTTCAATTTCTTTGGAATCTACAACTTCATAGTTGGAATTTTTGATTACTACATTGCATGATGTAACTCCCTGGGGAAGTACGATTGAAGTGTGATAAAGAGGTGAAAACCGGTTGAGGGAAGTACTCACCGCTCCGGAAAAAAACAGAGCCTTTACTGCTTGTGAACCAACCTGGTCCACAACCTGGACATCTTTCCATTCAAGTTTAATATGCCGAACGACATCCTGGCTGTTAGCAACTAAAGGAAAAAAAAACAAAATAAATAAAAAATTCTTACAATAACTTTTAGTGGAATTCATAAAATCGGGGGTATTTATTTGAGATATATCAATTTCCCAGTGGTACGCGACTGTAATCCGTCAGAAGAAGTGGCTGATAAGGTATAAAAGTACATTCCCGGCATCACCTGGCTGCCGGTAGTATTTCGCCCATTCCATTGAACAGGAGTTGATGTGGTACCTTCTTCGTAAGAACTTTGTTCAAGCACACATACCAGTTGCCCGGTGATGGTGTAGATTTCGGCTTTTACCTTTATTTCATTCCCTTGCTGGTTGTGATCGAAAATGATATTGGTGGTTTCATTGAACGGATTCGGAAAGTTCCTGGCGTTCTGCATCACAAATTTGTCGGAACTATGAACCACGAAGTGAATGGTAGCTTCGGATGAATTGTTGTAAATGTCCCAAACTTTTAAGGTTACCGTGTGTTCACCGGGTGCAAGCAACGAAAATGGGAAATGTATCACACCGGAGCGGAATGTGTTTACATCCGATTCATAAAAATCGTTCAGGATATAGGGGTCGGTGGTTCGGGAATCAAGTACTGCAGTTATATCATGTCCTATACCGCTTCCAATGGTATTTATTCCGTTTTCGTCATTAACTTTAGCCAGCAGCCAGGGGTTTTCATCTGTGATACCGCCGTCAGTAAACCGTTCATCATTTATAAATAATGAAATATCCGGGCCCGTATTATCAGTGGCACCATTTTCCACGGCACCTCCTACTATCAGGTTGGAATTGGAACCGGAGGCATCGCGTGTGCCATCCGATGCATAATAGCTCAATTTCCCGTTACCAAAATGATATGCAATATCCCTGGGTACTATAAAAGTGAAATTGAACTGACCTGCAGTTACTTCCACCTTTCCTTTATAGAGGACACTTTTCTGTAATGTGAAGGAGAAATGGGCTCCCCCGTCATTTGCAAGTGTTGTCAATTCAACCGGTTTATCGAAAACAGTGGGATAAACCAGCCCGTTAAAATCAGTTACAAGGTTACCGGAATTGTCTGTTATTTTTCCATTGATAGTAACTTCGTCAAGTGCCTTCAGGGTATCAGGGCTGCTTCCCATTGATCGCCCGTTAACAGAAGTTGTAACTACATTCAGCGCAGGATAAGCAATGCGCTGTGCCGGATCACCCAACAGGATGAACTTGCGACCGTTTTCATCAGAGCCGCTTTCGCGCTTGGCGTCGCGGATAATGTCGCCCATTCGCGGACGAACTATACCTGAAGTATCGAGGGCGTATTTATAGATACTTTTATTCAGCTCAAAATTAGGCGATCCATAAGTGGGTCGCGTTGTTGTGAACAAGGCAATGCCTCCTCCGCGCTCATTCAGGAAAACCAGCTCGCCTGCCGAAGTACGGGCAGGATCATCAAAACGACTAAATTCGCAGGTGGCAGTGATAAACACAGGCAGGTTATCATAATTCGACCAGCCGTTTATGTCCTGCACTTCCACAACCTGTTCGTGAGCCAGCCCTGTTTCGCCGCCATGACCAGTATAATTAAATATCAGGCAACCTTTCTCTATGCGTTGGGTAATAGCTTTATTTACATCAGGATACCGGTTACCGGCTGTAGTTGAAACCTGGACATAAGCATCCATGTAAATTTTGTCCACATTATAATTACTGAAATTATTCGCGATATACCCGGCCATATTATCGGCCTGCTGAACGAATTCATTGGTGTGTTCCTCATCGTCGTCGGCGGTAAAGGCTACAATATTGCGCCAGTCGCCCATCACATTTGCCGACTTTTCGGAATAATGAATTATCTTATTAACCATAGCCTCCGCTTCGGCAGCCGTTTTCACCGGAAGCCTGCCAATTCCTATATCGACCGGGTCAGAAAATGAGGAGCCATCCGTATCACCAAGCAATCCAAAATAATCGTCAGAAACACCCGAGCGCACAGGATCGAATGATTCGGCTGTCTGCCAGGTAGGTATGAAGTTGGTGTTTGGATTCAGCCGGTTCTTATTATCGTAGGAGCCATCACCGAATAGCAAAAGGTAACTGGGTTTACTGCCAACTCCTCCCCTGTCGAAGAGCATTTTCATAAAATCCCTGATCGCAATTACATCGGGCGAACCTGATGAAAACTCATTGTAAATAAGTTCAGGTGTGAGAACAACTACACTGAGGTCGTCGGTTGAGGAATGGTAGGTTGCAAGCCGCACAGCCTGGTCGAAGAAAACAGGGGGGGCAACAATTGCCAGATCGGCAGAGGTAATGGAATGCAGATCCTGGTTTTTGATTTTTCCCACGATGCGAGGGGTAATGAGTTTGGTATTGTCAAAGGCCACAAACTCGCGGAGAGTGTCAGTAGGAATTGTGAATGTGAGATCGTTGCCATCTGTAAGGATATCCGTTTTCATAACATTAACGGGGTCAGTAACATCCCATACTTTAGCTTTCCCGGCAGCAGAAGAAATCCTGAACATTGCCGATTTACCGGCACCGGTTGAAACCTCATCACGAAAAGGCAGCTGTCCCCCTTCAAAGCGGAGTGCACACCTGGCTGATACATCAATGTAATCCAACCAGCCTACCGCTGCAGAAGTAGATTTGTTGTATTGCATCCGCAGCAAGACGGGGGATGTTAATCCCGAAACCTGGTGATAGTTCGTGGATCCGCTGGCAAAAGGACTGTTGTAATATGTGGATATGGACGAAAGGCCGATAGTCCATTCCTTATCACCTGCTTTACAGGTATAGGAACTCGCCAGCGTGGATCGTGCTGCTGTATAAGACTTGAAAGTAAGCGTTGAACCGGCAAGCAGACCTGGGATATCAAAGGAAAAATCGTATGAGGTATTGATGTCGAAGGTTTCGCCGAACCAAACCCGTCCCGACTTAATCAGGTTATACTGCTCCAGTTCATGAAAAGTCCTGTAATCGTAAGAGTTTACCACATCGGTGGGTGTGGCTGTACTATTTGATTTCACTGAAAGCCGGCGGCCGGAACCTGAACCGATTGTAATGAAGTAATAGGATGAATCGGAATACAGGTTCAGCCTGTGTTCCCACGCCTGCTGGGAAGCAGTATATTTCCAGGTAACAGGACCGGATGCATAAAAGAGTATGTAATCAGATTCATCAAATCTGCCATCTTGCTCACCCACTACTTCTATTGCATTCTCTTTAAGGTCATCGTATCGAAAGACTGCGTTATTTTCGGGCAGCATTCCTCCACCATTCCCGTAAATCCTTATATTTCGGGGATCAATGATGCCAGGGTCGATTCCCATCGATTGCAGATCGGAATAATTTAATCGGCAAACCCCGCTTCCGGCAACAGCAATCTTATACCAGTCACCTGTTGCAAGTACTGAATGACCTGCGTAGACCCGTGGACCTTTCACCCTTATTCCGTCGAAAAGGCTGTCATTCTGTGCTACCAGTCCGCATGGAAGAAGGCATATCAAAAAACCCAGAAATGCTATCGTATTTTTTAGTGTCATAAATTTTCTGACTAACCAAATAACAATTGAAAGAACATTTCGTTTATAATGAAAAGTACCGAATGTTCTCAACTTATTTCAAGAATGCCCTGCTGAAATTATTCTACTGAAAAACGGAAGTGTGTTCTTAATTATTGCAGGTGTCTGTTTTTTGATTTTGGTTGTATCTTTAAGCAAATATTTTTGTAATATTGGCATCCTAAATATTCACATAATATTGGCCTCGCTATTATGCAGTTAAAAAGAACCATATTATTAGGGTGTTTGACACTTTTTAGCTTCATTGGGGCTTTTAGCCAGGATGCAGCTTTTTCACAGTTTTATGCGAACCCGCTATATTTAAACCCTGCTTTGGCAGGTTCAAAAATCTGCCCACGTCTGACATTGAATTACCGTAACCAGTATCCTGCGCTCGTAAAAGGGTATGTGAGTTACAGCGCAGGAGCTGACATGCAGGTAGATGCGATCCACGGAGGACTGGGGGTCATAGCAGATGCAGATGTACTGGGAGGGGGAATTCTTTCAAGAATCAGCGGAAGTGCAATCTATTCATTCCGGCTTCAGGCAAGCCGTAACATTACCATGAACCTGGCCCTGAAAGCCGGATATCTTCAATACAGGTTAAACTGGGATAAACTGGTCTTCGGAGATCAATATGACATCCCCGGAACAGGTGAAATTATTCCTTCACAGGAAATCCCCCCGCCAAGGTTCAATATCGGGGACATGGATTTTTCTGCAGGGTTTCTGGCCGGTTATAAGGAAAGGGCTTATATAGGTGTTGCTGCAGATCACCTCACTACGCCTGATATGGCCTTTTATATTGGCAACCAGAGCAAACTTGACATGCGGTTTACCGTCCATGCAGGTGCATTGTTCGATTTACAGCAGGGATTTCAAGGCGACGATATGAAAGATTTGTCAGTATCGCCTAATATTGTTTATATGCAGCAAGGCAGTTATAAACAGTTGAATACCGGGATGTACCTGAATATGTATCCGTTTGTCGGGGGTCTGTGGTACCGGCATGCATTCAACGTCGCTGATGCCGTTATCCTGTTGCTCGGAATACAGCAGGCAAATTATAAAATCGGTTATAGTTTTGACTTCCCCTTATCGAAGGTAAGTATACAATCAGGCGGTGCACATGAAGTTTCATTTGCATGGCAATTTCCTTGTCCACAAAAAGAATTTAAGTATAAGGCAATAAAATGCCCACGTTTCTAGTTACTAATTGAAACAAACCATTAACAGCAATGGCAAATTACTCTAAAGTTGCATCTATCATCATATTTGCAGCGTCAATAGCAGCCATGGTTTCCTGTAGGAAGGAATCATCGCGCAGCACAGGCTGGGAGTACAATAATCCCAAAAATGGCGGATTCGAGGTTGTTCCATATAAAGAACCTATAACAGGGCCGGGGTTGGTATTTATTGAAGGTGGCACTTTTACCATGGGAAGAATGAGCGACGACCCCATGTACGAATGGAACAACATTCCCCGAAGAGTTACCGTACCCAGCTTCTATATGGATGAAACCGAAGTCGCCAACGTCGACTATGATGAATACCTGTACTGGTTAAACCGCGTATTCGGAACCAATTATCCAGAAGTTTACCGCAAGGCACTTCCGGATACCCTGGTGTGGCGCGAAAAACTGGCATACAACGAACCACTTATCGAAACCTATCTCAGGCACCCTGCATACCGCAACTATCCTGTAGTTGGTGTAAGCTGGATCCAGGCAAACGACTATTGTCTCTGGCGTACCGATCGGGTAAATGAAATGATGCTTATCAGCGACGGTACCCTCGATTTTGATCCGGATCAGAAAAATGAAAATAACTTCAATACGGAAGCTTACCTGGCCGGGCAGTATGAAGGACTGGTTAACCATCCGAAACGCGACCTGAATCCAAATGGTACCGGTGAACGCAGAGTGAGGATTGAAGACGGGATCCTTCTTCCCAAGTACCGCCTCCCGACCGAAGCCGAATGGGAATTTGCCGCTTATGGCCTCATAGGCAACACGCATTTTGAAAGGGTAGTTGAACGCCGCATCTATCCCTGGAATGGAACTATTCTTCGCACCGATGATAAAAAATATTACGGAAGCTTTGTTGCCAACTTTAAGCGCGGCCGTGGTGACTACATGGGTGTTGCCGGCAACCTGAACGACGGGGCCGAAATTCCTGCAGAAGTAGGTTCATACTGGCCTAACGATTATGGCCTTTATAATATGGCCGGGAATGTATCGGAATGGGTGCTTGATGTCTATCGTCCGCTTAGTTACGAGGATGTGAGCGATTTTGCACCTTATCGTGGTAATGTTTTCCAGACCCGCGTTACCGATGCCGAAGGTTACCTGGTACCCAAAGATAGCCTTGGTAGAATCAAATACCGTGAAGTTACTGAAGAAGAAGCTATGGGAAGGTTCAACTATCGCAAAGCCAACAACATCAACTACCTCGATGGTGATTATCAGTCACTGATCGCTGTTGACTGGGCACAAAAAAGCGAAGACCTTAACAATACCAATAAGATGTACGAATATGGAACATCATCCCTTATCAGCGATAAGGCAAGGGTTTATAAGGGCGGATCGTGGAAAGATCCTGCTTTTTACCTGAGCCCTGCTGCCCGCCGTTACCTGGATGAGGACATGTCGACAAATTATATCGGATTCCGCTGCGCCATGGGCCGCGTAGGTGGTTCAGCTCCAGGAAAGAAAAAATAAATATTGAATTTTACATTAGGCCCATCCGGATTCCGGGTGGGTTTTTTATTTTCAGTAATTTGCGGCCTGTTTCTCCCTAAACTCAGAGTATCTTTACTTAAGAATATATCATCAGTTTATGCGCATCAACCTGACCGAACTCTACCAGCTATTTCTCAGTCACCCGGTTGTTTCAACGGATACCAGGACTATTTCTACGGGCTGCCTTTTCTTTGCCATAAAAGGTGAAACTTTTGATGGCAATTCGTTTGCATCGGAAGCCATTGCCAAAGGCGCAGCTTTTTCCATCATTGATGATCCTGCTGCTGAAAGCGATAAAACCATCCTGGTTCCCGATGTGCTGACTACCATACAGCAACTTGCCTCCTTACACCGTTCAATGCTGGAAATCCCGGTAGTTGCCATTACAGGGACCAATGGGAAAACCACTACCAAGGAACTGATGAATGCCGTGCTGGGCAGTACATACAAGGTGAAAGCAACTGCAGGGAACCTTAACAATCATATCGGGGTACCACTTACCCTGCTTTCAATAAACAGTGATACCCAGATCGCGATTATTGAGATGGGGGCCAACCATCAGGGCGAAATAGAATTTCTCTGCAACCTGGCAAGGCCAACTCACGGGTTGATCACCAATATAGGCAAGGCACATCTTGAGGGATTCGGCGGGTATGAAGGGGTTATCAGGACAAAAAGCGAGTTGTATCATTTCCTTCGTTCAGTCAATGGAACCGCATTAGTAAACGGTAACAACCGGTTGCTCGGTGAGCTTTCGGAAGGGATGAACAGGATATTCTACGGTGAAAACGAAGGGTTCCGCACAACAGGCAAGCCGCTGCAATCGGCCCCGTATCTAGATGTATCCTGGTTTAAAAACGGAGAGAACAGGATCATTCAAACCCAGCTTGTGGGGGCGTATAATTTCGAAAATGTGATGGCAGCCATATGTGCGGGTGTAACTTTTGATGTACCGGATGAAAATATAGCCAGTTCCATTGCCGGATATCAGCCATCGAACAACCGATCGCAGAGCCTGAAAACCGCTTACAACCTGTTAATCCTCGATGCTTACAATGCCAATCCTTCAAGTATGCAGGCTGCTTTGCAGAACTTCGGCACAATAAAAGCCGAGAAAAAAATGGTTATACTGGGTGATATGCTGGAACTGGGAAATGAGGGCGCTGCTGAGCATACGGCCATCCTTGAAACTATTTCGAAAATGAATCTTGACAAAGTAATCCTCGTCGGACCGGAATTCCTGGCAGTTTCAGAGAGTAAGTTTCTTTCCTTTGAAGATTCTTCATCAGCAGCTGAATGGTTAAAGCAGCATCCGGTAAAAGATTTTACCATACTCGTGAAAGGATCGCGGGGGACAAAGATGGAAGTAGTACTTGACGCGTTATAAATTTTGGGTCTGTTTACGAAAATTGCAGATAAGGAATTTAGTTGTAAACTCATCAGGATTATGATTCCTGGTGCCGCGTTCAATGTTTGATTCAAGACATTTCTACTTTCAATCAGCAACAGGAAGGCATGGCTATAAGAACAGACAAAGATATTACCAACAGGCACCGGGAACCCGGAACCCGGCAGTTTTAGCTAAAAGACTTATTACCACAATGTTTTAAAACGCAACTTAATATTTTAGCTGTCTTCATGTCTCATCCTATCCTATAAAATCATAAGAATCCCATACCATTATAAAATTATCAAACTGACCCATTAATGAGCAACCCAGGATTAAAGGAAAATAAGAGGCACACAATTCTTGGTGTCATGTCAGGCACTTCCCTCGATGGGTTAGATATAGCTTCCTGTACTTTTGAAATTTCCGGAAATGCGTATAAATATGTCCTGAATGAATGTGTTACCATCCCCTATACCACTGAATGGCGGAACCGCCTGGCAGGATTGCCTAAAGCCGGATCCCGGGAATATGCCGCCACGCACGCGGCCTACGGCAGCTACATTGGATCAATGATCCTCAATTTTATAATGCAATATAGTATTGATGCAGATTTTGTAGCCAGCCATGGACATACCATTTTCCATCAGCCCCATCACGGCTTTACTGCCCAGATCGGGGATGGCGCAGCCATTGCAGCTACCTGCGGACTCCCGGTAATCAGTGATTTCAGGTCGGGTGATGTGGCGCATGGAGGACAGGGAGCGCCACTTGTTCCGGTCGGAGATGAACTGCTTTTCGGCAAATACTCTCATTGCCTGAATCTCGGGGGATTTGCCAATATTTCATACACCGCGGAAGGAAAGAGGATTGCCTTCGATATCTGCCCGGTTAATTATATACTGAATCACCTTGCATCCCTGGCTGGGCAGGTTTATGACCGCGATGGTGGGATGGCTGCTTCCGGCAACATTGATCATATGTTACTTGCAAAACTGAATGCTTTGCCATTCTATACATTGGCTCCGCCTAAATCGCTTGGAAGGGAATGGGTTGAAAATGAAGTACTGCCCTTATTCCATGCTTCAGACGCAAGTCTGAACGATTTAATGAGCACAGCAGTTGAACATATTGCTCTGCAACTCAGTAATTGTATTGAGCCGAAGATGGAAACAAAGCTCTTAATTACCGGTGGAGGAGCGTATAACCATTTCCTGATGAGGAGGCTTGAATCACTCACTTCGCTTCAAATCAGCCTTCCTGAAAAGAAACTGGTTGAATTCAAAGAAGCGCTGATATTCGCTTTTCTGGGACTTTTACGGTTCCTTGAAAAGCCAAATTGCAGGAGCTCAGTTACAGGTGCATCCCAGGATGTATGCGGAGGAGCTATTTATTTACCCTGATCTCAACTATATTTACAAAAGAGCTATCGTCAGTATTTAAATTAGTTACCTTTGCACGTTTTTGTTTTTTCAGAAAAAAAAATTAAAAATCTAACGCATCAGGCTGTTTCTGAGATAATTATGAAAGTCAATTTTTACCTTAAAACCCTGCCTGCCAGTACCGGAACAATAAGTATCTATCACTACTGAAATACTCAAACTTACCGACTGATCCAGAAATGAAAAAACTTTTTACACGCGTTCCTTTGCTGATTATATACTTCCTGCTGCTTTTCCCGGTGTTTACCTATGCTGCTACTGCTTCAGTTGTTCCGTTGGTTTTTGGAATCAGGATTGAATTCCTTCTTTTTACTCTTACACTTATCGGTGTTGCTGTATTTCACAACAAAACCATGTATGTTGCCCTCACGGGTCTGTTTGCAATTCTTGTTTTAAAATATATTTTCCTGCCCGATTTCTCCTTTGCCGGGCATTTGTTGGGAACTCATGCAAAAGAAGGCGAATGGCGGACACTGCTGAATTTACTGGGTCTCTTATTCGGGTTTGGAATTCTGGCAAAGTATTTCGAAGAGTCGGGAGTTCCGGATGCCTTGCCCTCAATCCTGCCCAATGACTGGAAAGGAGGGTTGGTATTGCTTTTTGCAATCATGTTCATATCCTCTTTCCTCGATAATATCGCGGCAGCTATGATCGGTGGCACTATTGCAATGGTCGTTTTTAAAGGAAAAGTTCATATAGGATTCCTGGCAGCAATTGTAGCCGCCAGTAACGCCGGCGGGGCAGGCAGTGTACTGGGCGATACAACTACAACTCT
>JANXXZ010000433.1 GCA_025350385.1 Bacteroidales bacterium | reverse complement strand
CTCCTGAATTTAATAGGGCACTGGAATTTGTACCAGATGAGCAGCGGGAAGAAATTAAAGCTATTTTATCAAATCAGGATTTATTTCGACAAGCAGCCAAAGAAATTGAAGTTAGTGTATTCTCCATCATGATCACTCATTGCTTTTTCAAAAGAGAACCAGTATCAATTTTATTTAATGGGGATAATAAGTATTTGCCAGTTATAGAAAGCTCCCTGGGTGATTTACTGGAATTAGAGAGTTTCAAAGACTTCTTCATGGGAAGTTATGTAAGTATCTCATTGACCTCTGTAATCAGCAAATGCTTGCAACAGGACTTTTTTATAAACAAGAAAACCAAACTCACCATGTTAACTGAAAGTGAGGGGAAATTGATGAGCATAATCAAGAAGGGAGGAATAAAGGTGTTGACGATCAAGTTTGATGATAAAAATGAGATAGATTTAATTGAAGTAAAAAAAGTTCAGAAAATAGATCCTTCAGCACGACTCATAGATATTATAATGTCAAAGGGCTACCAGGATATAATCCTGAAAACGGAAAACGGCAGAATTGTACACTTTGAAAATACGATAAAAGAGAAGCTAAATGTAAAAGGTACTTCGAAAAAAGAAGGCCGTGAACTATAAATGGACAAACCTATCCAAGAAAGGAAGGGGCGTGCATGACTCAAACTAATGTTAAGTATTGAAAGATGCAGAAAACTGTTAGGTGATGAATATACAGAAGCAACAGATGAAGAAATCCTGTCTTTGAGAGATTATTTCTCTTTTTTGGCAGAAATTGCAATTGAAACCTATTATGAAAGCCATGACAACTCTTACCAAGAAAGCAGCCCTGATGTGCAGGGTAAGCAGTGATGAACAAGCATTGGGATATTCCCTTGATGTCCAGAAGGAGTCGCTTGAAAAATATTGCCAACGGAACAATATAGAGATTGTTTATCAATTCAAAGAGGATCATTCAGCGAAATCCTTTAACCGGCCCGCTTTCAAGGAATTTTTAGGATACATTGAAGGTAATAGAGGGACATTAGATACTTTGATCTTTACTTCATGGGATAGGTTCTCAAGGAACCTTACCGATGCCTTTGTCATGATCCAGCGCTTGAAGAAACACGGTATTACACCGATGGCAATTGAACAACCCATAGATATGAGTATTCCGGAGAACCTGGCGATGCTGGCTATTTTTCTGGCCATACCCGAAATCGATAATGTTCGAAGATCAATCAAGATCAGAGGAGGTGTGAGGGGCGCATTAAAAGCGGGAAGATGGCCACGAGTAGCGCCTTTTGGATACAGGAATATGAGGGATGATGAGAAGAAAGCCATCATTGTACCATCCGAAGATGCCGATCATGTTCGTTATATATTTAAACAAATTGCAAATGGTGGTTCGCAGGAAGAAATAAGAAATTCATTGCGGAAGAAAGAATTCAATATAAGTCGTTCAGCCATTTCAGATCTATTGCGAAACCCCATGTATATTGGCAAGATTTGCGTTCCTGCTGAAGGAGAGGAATCCTCTACCCTTATAAACGGGATTCATGAGGGGTTAATAACAGAGGCACTTTTTTATAAAGTACAGGGAATATTGAATGAAAATAAAACAAAAGGCAACAAGCCAAATGCAACAAGAAAAAGGGAAGAACTTCCCTTAAGGGGCAGTTTGATCTGTTCAAAATGTGGATGTAATCTTACCGGTAGTGCATCAAGAAGCAAGACTGGGAAGAAACATTACTATTATCACTGCAATCATTGCCACCAGGAACGATTCAGGGCTTTTGATGCAAACGAATCAATATATGGTATCCTTGCCTCCTTTAAATTTAATACCAGTGCTGAAAAGCTATATAAGGCAATTCTTCAGGAAAGGATGGAATCTAAATCAAAGAAACCAAAATTAACCGGTGCAGAAATGGCAGTAAAATTGAAAGATATCAATAAGCGCATAACGAATCTGCAGGATATGCTTGCCGATGGGAAGATTTCTGCTGAGGATTATACTGTGATGAAAACTCGCTATGAATCAGATAAGGTTAAAATTGAGCAGCAAAATCGCCAGGACTTCAATGATGATAAGTATTTGACAGCGAATTTGGATAAATGCCTTCAAGCAATCAATCAGCTTGATATTCTCTATAATGACGCGGGTTTGGAGAGGAAAAGGAGTATACTGAGTTCGACTTTCCCCGGAAAATTAATTTTTGATGGAATAAAAAGTCGAACCCCAAGACTTTCTGAAGTGCTCCGCTTGGCTCTCTTAACTGACAAGGGTTTGAGAGAAAAGAAAAACGGACAACTCGCAAAATATTTCGAGTTATCCGCCTGGGTGGAGCTGGAGGGAGTCGAACCCGCGGTCCAAATTTTCTATTCATAGATTAGTTGAAAATATAATAGCGATCCACTCGTGAATTTCATTCTGCTCAGCCCCC
>JANXXZ010000415.1 GCA_025350385.1 Bacteroidales bacterium | reverse complement strand
GAGTTTATTTGCGATCCTGAGGTTTGCGGACTTATCCGCACCTTCGACTCAAAATTGGACCGTAAATCCGCTTACCTTACTGAATCAGTATTCAACAGCTACCAATCGGAAACGGAAATGATGCGATTCCTGAAAAAGCTTGAAAACCGGGACCTGGCACTTAACCGTTCTATGATTCCGCTCGGTTCCTGTACCATGAAGCTGAATGCCGCGGTTGAGCTTATACCCCTGAGCTGGCCCGAATTTGGCGCAATTCATCCGTTTGTCCCGGCCGACCAGGCTGAAGGTTATATGCAGCTGATCAATGACCTGGAACGATCGCTTTGCGAAATTACCGGTTTTTCGGCAATTTCGTTCCAGCCCAATTCGGGTGCTTCAGGTGAATATACCGGTCTGCTGGTAATAAGAGCTTACCATCTCAGTCGCGGGGACGAACACAGGAATGTCTGTCTCATTCCGGCATCGGCACATGGAACCAACCCTGCCAGCGCCGCTATGGCTGGCATGACTGTGGTTGTAGTTAAGACCGATGAAAACGGCAATATTGACACTGCTGACCTGAAAGAAAAAGCCCTGAAACATAAGGATCAGCTGGCTGCTCTCATGGTAACCTACCCCTCAACCCATGGAGTATTTGAAGAAAATATCCTTGAGATTGTCGGTATCATTCATGAAAACGGCGGACAGGTTTACATGGATGGCGCCAACATGAACGCGCAGGTTGGCCTTACCAACCCGGGGCTCATTGGCGCTGACGTCTGCCACCTGAATCTTCACAAAACGTTTGCTATTCCTCACGGTGGTGGAGGTCCCGGTGTCGGCCCTATTGGAGTTGCTCCTCACCTTGCACCATTCTTACCCGGACACATTGTGATTAAAACTGGTGGAAGGCAGGGTATCACAGCTGTTTCAGCTGCTCCATATGGAAGCGCCCTGGTTCTTCCAATCTCCTATGCATATATTAAACTGCTCGGCGGAAACGGTCTTACAGAAGCAACCAAATATGCCATCCTTACAGCCAATTACCTCAGGGCAAGGTTACAGGGTGATTATAAGGTTTTATATACCGGACGAAAAGGGCATGTGGCGCATGAAATGATCCTTGATTGCAATCAATTCTCCAAAACTGCTGATGTTGCCGTTATTGATATTGCCAAGCGACTGATGGATTACGGATTTCATGCTCCTACTGTGGCTTTCCCCGTGCACGGAACACTGATGGTTGAACCTACCGAGAGTGAGCCCCTGGCTGAACTGGACCGCTTTGCCGATGCCATGATAGAAATCAGGAAAGAGATTGCCGCCATTGAAGAGGGAAAAGCGGACAAAGAAAATAACGTGATCAAAAAAGCTCCCCATACACTTGCCATGGTGGCAACAGATACCTGGGAACTTCCCTATACCCGCCAAAAAGCGGCCTTCCCCCTGCCCTTCTCCAAAGAAGATAAGTACTGGCCTGCTGTAACCAGGATTGACGATGCCTTTGGCGACAGGAACCTGGTATGCAGTTGCGCTCCGATTGAGGAGTATGTGAAGTAGGAAAGGGCGACTAGCCAACCAGCCACTAGCGACTAGCCGTAAGGGACAAGCAACAAGTGAAAATAGGCAAGTGACTTTGTATGTCGCAGATATCATTCAGGATGTCGGAGACCTCCAGGCTACTTTCGAAGGACTTAAATTTGGTGGGCAGAGAACTCATTAAATGAGATCGATGACACTGAGAGGTTGCAGAATTATTTTTATCTGAAGTTGCAAACTTCGTATATTGTTGAATACAAGTCTCTTATAAAAGAACAATTCTAGCTGTATGCTTTCACTCAAAATAGAGTTACTTTTACGGGGTTTTCCAGCATAGAATCCTAAAACTGGTCTTTCATTGAATCCTATGAAAGCATTCCGAAATACGATTTTTTACGTTTCAACTATCATCATTTTCCTGGTGCTGATGTGGGGAGCTATGCAGCGGGGAAAATTACTGGAAGGCAGGCATACGGGAATATCAATCCAACATCCGACTGAAAAGATCATTACCGCTCTACCGGAACCTGAAAAGGGAGCCTGGAACGACTTTAAAAACGGCATCTCACAGAGCCTGCACCATTCTTTCAGCATACTGCTGCTCCAGATTATTATAATCATACTGTTATCCAGGCTTATCGGTTACTTTTTTCATAAAATCGGTCAGCCTACGGTTATAGGGGAAGTACTGGCCGGGATCATACTCGGGCCGTCATTCTTTGGTCTTTTCTTCCCCGGAATCTCAGGTTTTATTTTCCCGCCCGATTCTCTTAATAATCTCCAGTTCCTGAGCCAGATCGGGCTTATCCTGTTCATGTTCATTATCGGCATGGAACTGGACCTGAAATTACTTAAGA
>JANXXZ010000398.1 GCA_025350385.1 Bacteroidales bacterium | reverse complement strand
CAGGTGCTTCGGCTGCAGCTTCATTGGCCGAGCTGGGTTATAATGTGAAAGCATTTTGTTTCCAGGACAGCCCGCGCCGTGCGCACTCTATTGCCGCGCAAGGTGGTATCAATGCAGCCAAAAATTATCAAAACGATGGTGATAGCGTTTACCGTCTGTTTTATGACACCATAAAAGGAGGCGATTACCGTGCCCGTGAAGCCAATGTGTACCGGCTTGCCGAAGTCAGCGGGAGTATTATTGACCAAAGCGTGGCACTGGGAGTTCCCTTCGCCCGCGAATACGGGGGATTGCTTGATAATCGCTCTTTTGGAGGTGCCCAGGTTTCCCGTACTTTTTATGCACGCGGGCAGACCGGGCAGCAACTGTTACTTGGCGCTTACAGCGCGATGAGCCGCCAGGTGAAACTTGGTAACGTGGAGCTTTTCAACCGCCACGAAATGCTGGATATCGTATTGATTGACGGCCGGGCGCGTGGTATTATTGCCAGGAACCTGGTGGATGGAAAAATTGAGCGTTTTGCAGCCCACACCGTGGTGCTGGCTACCGGCGGATACGGGAATGTATTCTTTCTTTCGACCAATGCCATGGGCTCCAATGCCACAGCTATCTGGAAAGCCTATAAACGGGGCGCCTATTTCGGGAACCCCTGCTTTACCCAGATCCATCCAACTTGTATCCCCGTTCACGGTGATTACCAGAGCAAACTCACCCTCATGAGCGAAAGTCTCCGGAATGATGGCCGCATATGGGTGCCCAAAAGGAAAGAAGATGCGGAAGCATTGCGACACGGCAAATTAAACCCAAAGGATATCTCTGAAGAGAATCGTGATTATTACCTTGAACGCCGTTACCCGGCATTTGGGAACCTGGTACCGCGTGATGTGGCTTCAAGAGCTGCTAAGGAACGCTGCGATGCCGGGTTTGGTGTTGGAGAAACCGGGCTGGCTGTTTTCCTCGATTTTGCCGATTCTATAAAACGACTCGGAAAAAGCACGATTGAAGAGCGGTATGGAAATCTCTTCCAGATGTACTACAAAATTGTGAATGAGGATCCTTATGCAAACCCTATGATGATATACCCGGCGGTGCATTATACAATGGGTGGACTATGGGTGGACTATGAGTTACAATCAACTGTTCCCGGGCTCTTTATTGCAGGGGAGGCCAATTTCAGCGATCATGGCGCCAACCGCCTCGGGGCTTCTGCCCTCATGCAGGGTCTTGCCGATGGGTACTTTGTTTTGCCCTACACTATGCAAAATTACCTGGCCGACCAGATCAATGTTCCGCGTTTCAGCACCGACCTGCCTGAATTTGCCGCTACCGAGGCCGAAGTAAGCGACAGGATACAGAAGCTGATGAACGTGAAAGGCTCCAAAACTGTCGATTATTTCCACAAGCAACTGGGTAAGATCATGTGGGAACATGTCGGCATGGGCCGCAACAAGGAAGGATTGCAAAAGGCGATCGGCCTTATTGGGGAAGTAAAAGCCAACTTCTGGAAGGATGTGAAAATTACCGGGGAAATTGATGGTGTAAATCCTGAACTCGAAAAAGCAGGCAGGGTTGCCGATTTTATCGAACTCGGGGAACTGATGGCCATGGATGCCCTTAACCGTGAAGAATCGTGCGGAGGTCATTTCCGTGAGGAATACCAGACTCCTGAAGGCGAAGCCATGCGTAACGACAGCGATTTCATGTATGTGGCAGCCTGGGAATTCAAAGGCGAAAATGCCGGTCATGAATTGCACAAGGAGGTGTTGCAATATGAGTCGATTGAGGTGAAACAGAGGAATTATAAGTAGGGACTAGCGACTAGTGACCAGGGCCTCATTTTAACCGCAAAGACGCAAAGTGTTTAGCAAAGAACCAAGGATGGAACTTTCCGAAAACGAAATATCAAAAATAATACTTGATTTAGCAATAAAGGTTCACAGGAAAACAGGACCTGGATTGTTAGAAAGTGCTTACCAGGAATGTTTATTTTTTGAACTTAAAAGAAAAGGTCTTCAAGTTGAAAAACAGAAAACGCTTCCTCTTATTTATGAAGATATAAAGCTTGATGCTGGATACAGAATTGATTTGATGGTTAATGACAAAGTAGTGATAGAAATAAAATCTATTGATGCCATTGCACCTGTTCATATTGCACAAGTGATCACTTACCTGAAATTAAGCGGGGCTAAGTTGGGCATTCTGATAAACTTTAATGTACCATTATTAAAAGATGGTTTTAAAAGAATTGTAAATGGACTTTGACCTTTGTGTCTTTGCATACACATTGCGCCATTGCGGTTAAAATACTAAATCAATCGACATGAATTTCACTCTAAAAATATGGCGGCAGAAGAACGCCAAAGCCAGGGGAAAATTTGTCACCTACAAAATCAGTGACATTTCATCCAATTGTTCCTTCCTCGAAATGCTTGACATTCTGAATGAACAACTGGTGGTAAAAGGCGAAGAACCCGTGGTATTCGACCACGATTGCCGCGAAGGCATATGCGGGACCTGCAGCCTTTATATTAATGGCCGGCCACACGGTCCTGACAGCGCCGTTACAACCTGCCAGCTTCATATGCGGAAGTTCAAAGATGGTGACACCATTGTGGTGGAACCCTGGCGGGCACGCCCTTTCCCAGTGATAAAGGACCTGATGGTCAACAGGACTGCTTTCGATGAAATTATCCAGGCAGGCGGATTCATCTCGGTAAATACGGGTGGAATTCCTGATGCCAATGCCATCCTGATACCAAAGGATTATGCGGAGACTTCGATGGATGCTGCGGCCTGCATCGGTTGCGGAGCCTGCGTTGCTGCCTGTAAAAATGCATCCGCTATGCTTTTTGTGGCGGCCAAGGTTTCACACCTTGCATTATTACCCCAGGGAAAAGCGGAAGCTACCCTAAGGGTGCAGGCCATGGTGAAAAAAATGGATGAACTGGGCTTCGGTAATTGCACCAATACAGGTGCCTGTGAGGCTGAATGCCCGAAACAGATATCAATTACCAATATTGCCCGAATGAACCGTGAATTCCTGGGAGCAAAAATCGGGGCTCAGACGAAAAAAACAGCTGTTGGCGGAGGATTTTAACTGCTTCACAGATTCAGGCAATGAAGTAAATTCATTGTTTGTAACTTTGGTTCTGGTAAATACCAGTCCGATGCCCCCGAAACGAAATAATTTTACACTGCTCATTGTATTCCTGGCAATGAGCAGTGTTTGTTTTGCCCAAGGTCAGTTCACTGACCTGAGGGTGAATTCAACAATGAATGTTAACCAGATCACCCGTCAGCCTGGCCTTGAATTCCCTGACTACCCGGTCCTGGAATTACCGCCATCCTACAAATCCAGGCAACTACCCTCTTCGGTCGACAACTCAGTTTATCCTTATCTGAGGCCGGTATTTAATCAGATGGGCGCTTCCTGCGGACAATCGGCAGCCGTTGCCTATAATTTTTGCTATGAAATTGACCGGTTGCGAAACCTGCCGGCAAACGTACAGGGAAACCAATACCCAAGCCATTTTACCTGGAATTTTATGAACGCCTCAAATTATTACGGGGTAGGCGTCAGCTATTTTCACAGTTTTGAAATTCTTCGATCGCTGGGTTGTCCTAACGAAGCCACCTTCGGGCCTATAACTATAGATGATCCCTATTACTGGATGAGTGGTTATGATAAATACTTCCAGTCAATGCATAACCGCATTACGGCTGTTCATTCCATCCCGATCGGGACACCGGATGGATTACTAACCTTAAAACACTGGCTGAAAGATCACCTTGAAGAATCCTCAATCGGGGGAGTGGCTAATTTTTATACTGGTGTCTTAGGTTACTTTAAGCTGCCGGCCAATACTCCAAAAGCAGGGAAATGCGTTGTTACAAGCTGGGGGGAGAATGCAGTTCATGCCTTGACCATTGTAGGATACGATGATTCAATCCGTTACGATCTTAATAACGATGGCCAATACACCAACAATATTGATATTAATTCCGATGGAGTAGTTGATATACGCGATTGGGAAATCGGCGGGGTGAAATTTGTGAACAGCTATGGCCCACAATGGGCCGACAGCGGCTTTTGTTATGCCCTTTATAGTTCATTGGCTCAAAGGTACGGCAATGGAGGAATCTGGAACAATACAGTTCATGTTATTGATGCTGAATTAGA
>JANXXZ010000370.1 GCA_025350385.1 Bacteroidales bacterium | reverse complement strand
GTAGCGGAAGTTTTGGCCTATGTTTATCAATTGCGCCTTTATCGCCAAGGTAGTGGTGTCATGCCGGATGCTCCCCATGACTTGCCAGTGCCGCCACAACTTGATCCCGCATCAGATAGGGAAGGATCCATATGATTAATTTATTGACCATACAAAATGACTACAAGACAAATTTCACTGGGAATAAAAACACTACATAATAGTTAGTTGGCTTATCTGCAGCATATTACACCAGAGAATTGCTCCTGTGAAAGAGCATTCGAAACTGGAAATTAGCAGTTGCCTGGTAAAATAATAAGAAGGGATAACCGGTACTTTGTCAAAATACGAAAGCGGGTGCTGATTTCGATTAAAGAATCACGAAGCAATTAATAGGATTATAGCTGTTGAAGAAAAGAAATAAGATTTTCATCACGGGTCATGCCCATTTTTTTACGCAGCCGTGTGCGGGCAACCTGAATACTCTTGTCCGATTGGAATGTAATGGATGAGATATCTTTTGTTGTCATATTTAAAAGCAGAAAAGCAGATAATTTTTTCTCATTAGGGCTAAGATCAGGAAAATGATCATTTAAACGGGCATAGAAATCTTCGTGCACCTTCTGAAAACGTATCTCAAACTCACCCCATACCGTATTATCAACGTTCGATTCCATTTCACGCACAATATCCAGCACCCATTTTTTATCCTCACTATTCAGTTGGGTCTTTATATTGAGCAGCTTTTCGCTGATGGATGCAATAAATTTATTTTTCTGCAACAGGTAAATTACATGCGTTGCCAGCTCTTTATTCCGGAAATCCAGTTCCAGCGTTAAGTTGCTTTTCTCAAGCTGCAGATTTTGTTTTTCAAGTACCAGGTTTTTACTCTCTAGAATCAGTCTTTCCTGTATCAATAGATTCCTCTTGATTTTATTTTTCTGATTACGGTACAACAGGATTACGATGATAAATGAAAATAGCAGTATTCCTGATATAATCATAAATATCAATGTATTACGCTGTTTTTTCGCCAGCTGGATTTGCTGGAGAAGCTCATTTTCTTTTTGTTGTTTTTCAAAATAATATTGCATTTCCATTTTAGCTGATAATTCAACCTGCCCTGCATTATTGATACTATCGTATAATTGATTATAAAGTCGTTGCATCCACAGGGATTGCTTATAATTTGCAACCTTTTCATAGGCCAGCGAAAGAAAGTTTGCTGCTTTCATCTGCGATGACATAATAGAAGCTTGTCTGCTGTATATAAGTGCTTTATTTAATATTTCAATCGACTTCTGATAATCCCCGATAAGATAATAGCAATCGCCCAAGTTGTTATAAACCTGCGCAATGCCGGCTGTATCTTTAAGCTCCTGCCTGATTTTGAGCGATTTATTGTAATACTCAAAGGCCCTGGTGTAGTCCTTTTCCGATTTGCAGATAATTCCAAGATTATTATAGAGTGAACCAAATACAGTCTGATTATTCATCCCTTTATTAAGTTCAAGAGCCTTTATATAGTTGGCTTTTGCATTTTTGAAATCCCGGTGTGTGAGATAAACTGATCCTATATTATTGTATAAAGCAAGTTGAAGCTTATAAATGGGATACGTTTTATCAATTGTATATATGCTATGGCACAATTCAAGGCTTTTAGAGAAATAATTCAGTGCTTTGTCTTTATTCTCCAAGCTAAAATAGCAGCTGCCTAATTTTGAATAAATTGTAACATATTTTTTTTGTGCTGAAAGGTCAGTTTTATTCTTTCTCGTTTCTTCATCAAGTATTTTGAGCATCTTAAAATAGTATTCAATTGCTATCGAAAAATTGCCGCTTGCATTTAATAAAATGCTGTTCTCATTGTAAATATCAAACAACCATCTGTCGTATTTTAATTCCTGTGATAACTGCAAAGCTTTGTTGAGATAAAGCAGGGCCGAATCATACTTGTTTATACCGGATGATTTATACGCCTGCGAGAGTAAAAGGTTCAAACGGATAAAGGATGTATCTGCTTTACTGCCGGTAAGATTTCTTTTTAAACTATCAATAGTATTGATGCTGTTTCCATTCGCAAATGACTGAAACGAAATGATTATCAGACAGAAAAGCAAGATATGCTTGAATTCCATTGCAGTAAAGTCTTGGTATTATTTTATACTATCCGGATATCAGTGCTTTCGGTCAACCTGCATGAGAAGAAAACAGAAAATGATCATCCAAACGAACATTTCCAGGCAGGCTGACAAAAACCGGGTTACTTAAATTAAAAAGTAAAACTAACAATTATTACAACAATAGTCCGGTAATTTTTCTTTTACCGCAAGAATGCAAAGTTTTAAAGCACAGAATGTCAACATGTTGGAATGTATGACCTGATTTCTTATCTTACTGATAATTAGGAGATTGAAAATTATTAACGAACTACCGAGATTAGTTCCGGCTATATTTTAATATTATTGCATATTTAAACTACCATTGATTACCAAATCCCTTTTTCAGGGGATAAATCTCAGTTGCATCTTCAATTATATTTACAGCCATGAACAAACCTTTTGTCGCACTTCTTCTGTTTCTTTTATTTGCTCTTATTGCCGCTGGTAATACTTCCCTGAATTCCACTGCCGATAGCCTGCAGTCCCTGTTAAAATCCGGAAAGCTGAACCAAAAACAAAAGATTATAACCCTGAATGAACTAAGCCGGGAGTATCTCGATTCGGACCCGCTTAAGGCGCAGCAAATTGCTATGCAGGCACTGGTACTCTCAATGAAGGGCAATTTACCCCATCAGACAGTAATTGCCTATCACAGCCTGGGGAGCGCGCTGTATAACCGACAGAAACTTGACAGTGCGAAACTGGTTTTCGAAAAGGCTATTCCGTTGGCTACGGATATCCAGGACCAGGAAATCCTGGGCGGAATTTACCAGGAACTGGGAAACATTGAAGCCGATAAAGGCAATTATGAATCCGGGTTGAATCAATACCAACAAGCATTGCGCATTTTCGAAAAAGCGTTTGATAAGCGAAAAACCGCGCAGACACTTTCGAATATAGGTGCCTTGTATATCAATCTTGGCAACTATGAAAAGATGTATGAATATACCATCAAGGCTCTTGAAATGCATCGCCGGAATGGTTATAAAATGGGAATTGCTGCCTGCCTCACCAATTTGGCCGATTATTATTTCATGAAACAGGATACGGCAAAAATCATCCGTTCATTAACCGAGGCTCAACAGCTGTTTCATGAATTAAAGGCAACTATAAATGAAGCCAATGCGCTGGGAAGCATCGGTGATTATTATTCCGAATTCTTTGGCATGTATGATAAGGCTATCAGTTATTACCAGATGTCGCTCGGGTTGCTGAAGCCCGGTGACAACAATAACCTCCGCATGGACGGATACAGGAAGATTTCCCTGGCCTATTATCATAAGGCCGCTTACAGCAAAGCGCTGGAATACATGCAGAAAGCAATCCTCATTACCGATACTGCCAACATTGATTATGTACGAATGAATTATAATATGCTCGCATATATTTATATCGGGCTTAAAGACAATGTAAAAGCAACGGATGCCCTTGACAAGTATGTGGAACTCACTGACAAGGTAAGCAGTGAAAACCAGCACAAGCGTATTGCCGAAATGGAAGTTAAATACCAGACAGAGAAAAAGCAGCAGCAAATCCTGATCCTGGAAAAAGAGAAGCAAATCTCGAGGCTTTATACGTTTGGGTTATTGGTTACACTCATTGTTTTGCTTATCATTTCCTACCTGCTTTACCGCGGGGCACGCAGCCGCAGCCTGATCGCGAAACAGCAGGCTGAAATTCAAACGCAGAAAATATCAGAACTTGAAAAAGAACGGCAGCTTGTTGCCACTAAATCGGTACTGCAGGGTGAAGAAGCTGAACGTACCCGAATGGCAAGAGACCTTCACGACGGACTTGGAGGGATGTTGTCGGGTGTAAAAATCAATTTGTCATCTATGAAAGGAAATTCCATTATTACCAGCGAGAATGCCGAGGCTTTCGATCATGCCCTCAGCCTGTTGGATCATTCCATAACAGAACTTCGTCGTGTAGCGCATAATATGATGCCCGAAACACTAATGCATTACGGGCTCAAGGTGGCCCTCGAAGATTTTACATCCCGGATTAAACCCGAAAACACTCCTGAAATTGATTTCAGGTTCTTCGGTGAAGAAGGCCGTTTTGCGCCTGAACTCGAAATCACCATATACCGGATTGCGCAAGAGCTGGTCAATAACGCCATGAAACATTCCGGGGCTGACCGAATTGACATTCAGCTCATTTCGGAACCTAACCGCTTATGCATCCAGGTAATTGACAATGGCAAAGGATTTGACACCTCAGGCCATACGGGTGGCGGAAAAGGCCTTGAAACCATCCGTCACCGTGTTGAGGCAAACAACGGAAAATTTGAAATATGGAGCAAACCGGGCGAAGGGACCGAGGCAACCATTGAATTTTTAGTACCTTAGCACCTCTGTCAGTAAACGATAGCAGGATATGCAAAACAAAGCCCTTATTGTTGAAGACCATCCCCTCGTAAGCGAAAGCCTTTCCAGCCTCATTCATTCTTCCATTCCCGGACTCGAATGCACGGCAGTTACTACCGGTCGCGACGGGCTTGCTTACCTGAACGGTCAAAAACCGGATATCATCCTGCTGGATATCAACCTGCCCGACATGAGCGGGATCGAATTCTGCCTCGAAGCAACTTCCCGGTTTCCCGGGCTCAGGATTCTTGCATTAACCTCTATTGAACAACGGCATGTAGTTGAACAGATGCAGCAGAACGGCGCCGCCGGTTTTATCCTGAAGAGCGCCGATACGGATGAAATCAT
>JANXXZ010000303.1 GCA_025350385.1 Bacteroidales bacterium | reverse complement strand
TTTATTATCATCTCAGTTGGTGATTTTACAATCATGGCTATTTCATGATACTATTCTTCTTTTTGATTTTATACTTTTCATATTACTTTGATTTGAGAATTCCTGATTAACACGTTCATTGAATTTTTGTTTAATCAGATGAATTGAATTTTTTATCTATAAAATTGAATGCTGAAGTATATTCTCCTGTCAGTAAAAGCAATTTGGTTCATAACAAACATCATGTAAGTGAATTAGAAGTCGGATAAAAGAGCTATTAGCTCAATAGGTAAAAGGAGTATGAGCCTGTAAATGCAAAGTTCGTGAAGTCAGCAAATAACCGCAAAAGTTAACTTGCCTAATGACATCCTGACCTTAGAAATCCTAAAGGTTATAAGTCTTCAATCGACCTGACGGTGGAAGGAATTTAGTTTTAATGCGAATTAAGAATACTATTAAGGATAGAAGCGAAGCTAGCAGATTATAGTACCTCCAACCCCAGTATAAACAGTAAAGCATTGAATAACAAAGTTATATTAACGATTGCAGGTTACGGAAACTATTTTCCCAACAAAAACTCCAGGGGGATATTTAATCGTTCATTCCATGCTGTTTCACTGTGGTCTTTGCCTGGGAAGAAATTTGTTGTCCAGTTAGCACTGGTAAAACCCCTGGTTTTCATGATTTCATCTGCTTTTGTCTGCAAAGGCGGGTACATGGCATCCAGGGTCTGATCGCCATAATCAAAATAAATCTTGTGCGTTTTTGGGTCAGGAAGGTTTCTTTGTAAATAAGCAAAAATGGCATCAGGAACCGGATTCCCATCCATGGTAAAAATACCGGGCCAATGTGTGCTTAAGCAAGCGGCCCCGCCAAATATGCCGGGGTATTCGCAGATGGCATACAATGAAATCAAACCTCCCATGCTGCTTCCGGCAATGAAGGTGTGTTTTCTGTCGGTAAAGGTTGAAAAGGTTTTATCAATACAAGGTTTGAGTTCCGTGACTATGAATCTGAGGTAATTGTCAGAATTGATTTTAACATCATTAAACACCGAAAATCCGTTTGCTCTTGTCGCAGCTAACACCAAATCCTTTTGTTCAGCAGTTAATGATTCAAACGGTTTCTGAGGCAAATAATCGGAATGCCTGCTTTTTTCACTATTACATTTTCCCACAACGATGACGTCTTTGATTTTGTGCGCAAGCAAAAGATTCGATATAACATCATCCACATCCCATGAAAAATGGTTCCAGGTGGTAGCAGAATCAAAAAGCATTTGCCCGTCATGCATATACAATACATTATACTTCCTGCCCTTATCATATCCAACAGGTAACCATACATCAATGTTTCTGGCTTCCACAAAGCTGGATTTGAAGAGTTGAAACCGTTGAATACTTCCGGAAGCGACTTTTGGCAGGTTCTGAGCCAGGCAAATCACATTGGAAAGCAAAATGGCTGAAGTCAACATAGCTGTTTTCATATCTCAAGTTATTGGTCGGAAATAGGTGTATCAGTTGGCTAAGTCCTGCCTGGACTGATGATACTTTTACTTCCTGATATAATAATTGAGTTTCAAAGATACTACCTATTTTCTATACGGTTCACGGTTGAATTGTTCACTTAATACCTGAATAACTTCAGCGTTTCACAAACATGTTTCCTGCTTGCAGGCAACCTTGAGAAGAGTCTCCTGCTGGTTGTCCTGGGTACCTGCTAGGAAAGTTCAACGAAATTTAACTGACAATTTTTCAGTATTAAAGGATGCTCTCACGTGGACTAAAGTCAACAGTATTCCAGGTCGATTAAATTGGAATAAGCTGCTTTCAAATTTCTACTGATTGGCTTTCTCAAAATCCAGAAGCCATTTCTTCCGCCATAGTCCCCCGCCATAGCCGGTAAGGTTCCCATCTGAGCCTATTACCCTGTGGCATGGAATTAGTATTGAAATCCGGTTCATCCCATTCGCTCCTGCCACAGCCCTCACTGCTTCCGGTTTTTTCAATTCAGTTGCCTGCTCCCGGTACGAGCGGGTTGAACCATAAGGAATATGCTGAAGGGCTTTCCATGCAGATTGTTGAAATTCACTTCCCGGCGTAAAGAGCGGGACAGTAAATTCTTTCCGTTTACCTTCAAAATACTCTGAAAGTTGCCTGTTCAGAATATCAAAATGAGCATTTGCGCCCTGAATTATTGTGGCATTCAGCCTTTTTGCCAATGCTTTGAACTCCGTTTCCAGCATTTTGCGGTCGCTGAACTCCAGGAGGCAAACACCCTGTTCAACAGCACAGGCAAACATGGTTCCCAGGGGTGTCTCAACACGGGTGAGATCAATAAGCTGTTTCTCCCTGCTGTTCGAAGGCGATACTCCGAATACCGATTTGAATGAATAAATGAAACCGCTCAACGATTCATAACCAGCATCAAATGCAGTTGAGGTAATGGTTTCGCCATTCCGGATTTTCTTAAAAGCTGAATTTATCCGGAACATCCGCTGATAGGCATGAAAAGTGATTCCATGGTTTTTGAGAAACCATCTCCTGATTTTACTTGGTTCAATTCCCCTCTTAATTAAATCCCAATCCTTAAATTTTAGAGAAGGATCAGCGTTCAGTTCATACAATAATTCTTTGATATACACCGGCGTTTCGTTGAGCAATTCCAGCGGATTGCATATTCTACAAGGCCTGTAGCCATGCAGTATGGCTTCTTTGGTGGTACTGAAAAACTCAACATTTTCCTGTTTCGGTTTTCGGGCTGAACAGCTGGGACGGCAAAAAATACCTGTGGTTTTTACTGCAGCGATAAAAATTCCTTCAAAAGAGGCATCTTTTGCAACAAGAGCCCGGTACATTTCAGCATCAGTAAGCATAGCCTTTTTTATTGCAAAAGTAACCTTGTTGAATATGCCGGGCAACCGGAAAACTGACAACTATATTTAAAATTGAATTCATTCCGAAAAATTGTAAATAGGTATAACGCAAAGTCGCAAATGGCGCAAATGTAACATAATCAATCGGTTACAACATATATTGATTCGTGTCCCAGCGTGAAATTATCTGATGTTAAGCTGATTCAAAATTGACTTTAGCTCAAGCAGGTTACAGGCCTTTAATCCAGCTGTGAATGCTTTCAGCTACCTCCTCCCAGTTTTGTTGTCCGCAGATGTAATGAGTTCTTCCGGCAAATTCCCTGAAATCCTTTCTACTGGTTGGATCTTTGTAAGCATTGAAGTTTTTCCGGTTTAATGAAGAAGGAATGATGTGATCCTGTTGGCCGGCAATAAACAGAAGCGGATTATGCGGCTTTCTGAAATCAATAAATCCATCCTCTTTTGTGCTGCTCCTGGGATATTTCTGCTTTCCGGAACAACATATTTTTCGAATTCAGTGGAAGTTTGTTCCATCGTCATCAAATTGCAAAATGCATACTGATACCACTTAACAGTTGGCATACAAACTGAATTCCCTTTTAACGGGTTGATTGTCGTCAAATTAGCTTTCAGAAAACTCCATTTATAACAGAGAATTCCTTTAGGAGGTGCTGAATCAATACACACACCGGCAACTCCTTTATTCATGGAGATTAATTTCTGAACAGCCAGCCCACCCATTGAATGCCCGATGAGGATTTGTTTTTCGGATAGTTGGTTGATGAACCCCGACAAACTATCTGTAACCTCTCCAAATGTAAGGCTCCCCAGGTCAGGATGGATGTATTTTCTTAATTCCAGTATTTCGCCTTCATGGCATGGATATGCGGGAGCATAACAAGTAAAGCCCCTGGCTTCAAAATATTCCAGCCATGGTTTCCAGCTTTTAGGGTTCATAAATAATCCGTGTATAAACACGATTGTTTTTGAATTTATCATGTATGATCTGCTTTAGGTTTGGATACTGTATGATTAGAATTATCAGTAGGGGGGCATTCATGTTTTTAACAACACTACCACATTCTCATGTTAAATAAATGCCTTTAAAACGCTGAAATAAGTTAGAGATAAACAACGTTGGATTGGATTTGTTACAGTTGATGTATTACCGCTGTTTCTCCCTGCTATGACAATCAATTTATTATCCGCGAAAATCTGTTGCATCCTCATTATCTGCGTTCTATTATCTGCTTGTTCTTTTATCTTCCATACTTTTGTCTTTCCTGCTTTTGTCTTTCCTGCTTTTGTCTTTTATCTTATCTTTCAGATTTTCTTTCAAAACTTATTCACAACCCCTTTCCCCGAAAAGCGAATTAGCTACCTTTGGCAATTAAATGCAACCTGAGCGCATACAATGCAATTTGTAAACCCGGCATATCTATTTGGACTTTTTGCTGTCGCCATCCCGGTCATCATCCACCTGTTCAATTTCCGCAGGTTCAGGAAGGTGTATTTTACAAATGTGCGATTTATCAAGGAGTTGAAGCAGGAAACGCAGAAACGGTCCCAACTTCGGCACCTCATTATCCTTCTTTTGAGAATACTGGCAGTGGTATCACTCGTAATGATATTTGCTCAGCCATATATTCCATTTAAGGAAAACAAGGCTCCCATCGCAGCCCGCAATGCGGTGAGTGTTTTCGTGGATAATTCATTCAGTATGGAAGCTGTAGGAGGAAATGGCTCCCTGCTCAACGAGGCAAAACAGAAAGCCAAAGAAATAGTGTCGGCCTATAAGCCATCCGATTATTTCCAGCTTCTCACCAACGATTTTGAAGGCCGGCACCAGCGGCTCGTTACCCGCGATGAATTTTTAACCATGCTTGAAGAAGTGAAACCTTCACCTGGATCGCATAAACTGCCGGAAATTATAAGCCGCCAGTACGACATCCTGAACACCAGCCAGTCATCGCGCCGTACATCTTTCATTATCTCCGATTTTCAGAAATCAGCCTATAGTTCTGTTGGAAGTATTCATGACTCTCTGGTAACCACCTACCTGATCCCGGTTAAAGCCAACAGCCCGGGGAATGCGTACATCGATTCCTGCTGGTTTGACCTGCCGCTCCAGCAAGCCGGTCATAGTGCGGTACTTAATGCCCGGGTCTCGAATAAATCAGATAAGGATCTTGAGAAAATTCCGGTCAAACTCGAAATAAACGGCAGCCAGAAAGCTGTGGCAAGTATCGATATCAAATCCGGGGCTTCAGTAGAAGTCAAAATGCCTTTCACCAATTACAAGCCGGGCATCCAGCAAGGAGTGATGCAGGTAACCGATTACCCTGTAATCTATGACGATAAATTCTACTTCTCCTTTCAGGTCACTTCTTCGCTTACAGTGCTCGCCATCAATGGCAAAGATGAAAACCGGTTCCTGAATGCGCTCTTTACCCAGGATTCAGCTGTCAGACTGCAAAACCTGCCGGAAAAATCGCTTGACTACAGCCGTTTGCCTTCTTATAACCTCATAATCCTGAATGAACTGCCGGCCATTTCATCGGGCCTGGCACAGGAACTGAAGCGTTTTGTCGGCAACGGCGGAACCATTGCCATTACCCCGGCTCCCAATCCTGATCTGGCTTCGTACAATTCTTTTCTTTCGTCCCTGAACTGTCCTGGATACCAGGCATTAGATACAACTGATACCAAAGTCGTAAAACTGACCATTGAAAGTCCGGTCTTCAGGGATGTGTTTGAAAAGACTCCCGGGAGCGGGAACGGTTTGCCTGAAAATACTGAGCTTCCATTTGTTCTGAAACATTTTCCTATCGTTCCTGCATCTGCATCACTCACACAGCCGCTTATTAGAATGCTTAATGGCCGCGATTTCCTCACCCTTACCAATTCATCACTGGGACAGGTGGTTCAATTTGCGGTTCCTTTTGACCCTGCATTCAGTAACTTCCCGAGGCAGGCCCTGTTTGTACCTGTACTATACAATATAGCGTTAATCAGCCGTCCTCCCTTGAGATTGTATTACATTGCGGGCCAGAATGAAGCCATACGAATCAACCATTCAGCCCCTGATTCGGATAAGGTTTTTAAAATCAGGTCGTTGGCTGGTGATTTTGAACTTATCCCGGAACATCATCGCATAGGTTCAGTGACAAATATTTTTGTCAATAACCAGGTAACCCTGGCGGGCAATTATATGCTGACTTCTGAAAATGAACCTGTATGTGGTCTTTCATTCAATTACAATCGCGACGAAAGCGATCCTGCCTGCCTGGAACAGGGAGATATTGAAAAAATGCTTAACCAATCTCACCTCACAAACTTCAGCATTCTTAAAACGGATCATAAGCCCGTGGATGAAGTGTTGCATGAGATGAACTACGGAACCCAATTATGGAAATATTTTGTCTGGCTTTCGCTGTTGTTCCTGCTTGGTGAGGTGGTCTTGCTCAGGGTATGGAAATATTGAGGAAAGACATTTTTCAAACTTGCGTAAAGAACTTTGATTATAAATCACATTAGGAACATCAACTGACATTATAAACTCTTTTCCGGGATGGAAGAAAACGATTTACCTGACAACGAAATGGAAGAGAACTCCCTGGATGACCTTTCCGGGATCCCTGAAAATGAAGAAATTCTTACTCCGGAAACAGAAGAAGTAAATGAATTACACCGTACAACCCATTTACCGGGGATGTACAAAAGCTGGTTTCTTGATTATGCATCTTATGTAATTCTTGAGCGTGCAGTGCCTGAAGTACTTGACGGGCTAAAACCGGTACAGCGGCGTATCCTGCATTCAATGTATGAACTCGAGGACGGCAGGTACAATAAGGTAGCCAATGTGATCGGTCATACTATGAAATACCATCCTCATGGCGACGCATCCATTGGCGATGCCATGGTGCAATTAGGGCAAAAAGAATTACTTATTGATACCCAGGGAAACTGGGGAAATATACTTACCGGCGACAGTTCTGCAGCTCCCAGGTACATTGAAGCAAGGCTTTCGAAGTTCGGGCTCGATGTGGCTTTTAATACAAAAACCACCAAATGGAAAGCGTCGTACGATGGCCGAAACAAGGAACCAATCACACTTCCTGTTAAATTCCCTTTACTTCTTGCGCAGGGTGTTGAAGGAATTGCCGTTGGACTTGCGTCAAAAATTCTTCCCCACAATTTTGTCGAACTAATCGACGCCTCCATCGCTATCCTTAAAGGAGAAGATTTTATCCTTTTACCGGATTTCCCGACAGGCGGGCTTGCAGATGTCTCAAAATACAACGACGGACTCCGGGGCGGAAGGGTCAGGATTCGTGCACGGATCAATCAGCTGGATAAGAAAACACTTGTAATAAGTGAAGTTCCATTTGGCACAACAACCGGTGACCTCATCGACAGTATTATTGCTGTAAATGAAAAAGGCAAGATCAAGATCCGCAAGATTGACGATAATACAGCAGCCACAGTTGAAATTCTTATTCACCTTCAGCCCGGAGTTTCCCCCGACCAGACCATTGACGCCCTGTACGCTTTTACCTATTGCGAGCGGTCCGAATCGCCCAACGCCTGTGTGATCATGGGAGGGAAACCGGTGTTCATCGGGGTTTCCGAAATATTAAGGATCTCCACCCAGCAAACAGTGGATATGCTGAAAGCTGAACTGGAATTCCATCTTGGTGAACTGGAGGAAAAGGTCTTTTTTAGTTCATTACTGAAAATATTTATCCAGGATGGCATGTACAAGCATCCTGATTACGAAAGCGCCGGCTCATTCGAAGTGGTGTGTAAAGTGTTGAATAAGCTGTTTTCACCCTATTTCCAGCAATTCTACCGTACCATCGAAAACGAGGATTATAAGCGCCTGATTGATAAACCTATGAGCAACATCACCCGTTTCGATGTGAAAAAATCGGACGAACAGATGATGCAATTGGTGGATGAAATAAGGAAAGTAAAGTACAGCCTGGCACACCTGGTGGAATATGCAATTTCGTTTTATGAGGAAATCAGACGGAAGTATGCCGCCGGACGCGAACGGAAAACCGAGATCCGGAGTTTCGAATCGATCGAAGCTGCAGCCGTTGCCGCGGCTACTCAAAAGCTTTATGTGAACAGGGATGAGGGTTTTGCCGGTTCCGGTCTTAAGAAAGATGAATTTGTCCGCGATTGTTCTGATATCGACGATATCATTGTATTCCGTGAAGACGGAACTTTCATTGTAACCCGTGTGGCTGAAAAGGTATTCGTGGGGGAAAATGTAGTGCATATTGATGTGTTCAAGAAAAACGACGAACGCACCGTTTATAATGTGGTATACCAGGACGGCAGAATGGGTTCGGTGTACATTAAACGTTTTGCTGTCACCGGTATAGTGCGCGATAAGGAGTATGTGATCACGAAGGGAACTCCTGGCTCCAAAATCCTTTACTTTACAGCTAATGAAAATGGGGAAGCCGAATTAATCAGAGTTGCTCTTAAACCCAAACCCAGGCTTAAGAAACTAAGCTTCGATTTCGATTTTGCAGAGCTTGCCATTAAGGGGCGCAGTTCCCAGGGCAACTTAATGAGCAAAAATGCGGTGAAAAAAATCATACAGGCCGAAAAAGGATTCTCGACACTCGGCGCCCGTAAGATCTGGTACGACGATACGGTTATGCGGATAAATACGGATGAACGTGGCAGGTATCTTGGCGCTTTTAAAGAAGATGACCGTATACTTACCATCACCGATTCCGGTTTTTACCGGCTCATGACATTTGATCTGTCCAACCATTTTGATGAGGATATGATCATCATCGAGAAGTTCGTTCCCATGAGACCAGTTACTGCTATCTATTATAACCCTCAGAAGAACACCTGGTTTGCCAAACGATTTATACTGGAAGTAACTGATAAAAAGGCATCCTTCCTGCCTGAG
>JANXXZ010000285.1 GCA_025350385.1 Bacteroidales bacterium | reverse complement strand
TACAATATTGTCCTTGGACGTTCAGCTGAAATGAGGATTGTTGACAAGAATACCAATATTACATTGGCATCGGGTCATATCCCTTATGGAGCTAACCTTTACCTGCAGAATGGTGATGAGGTGAAAAAAGGTGACCTTATCACTGACTGGGATCCTTATAATGCTGTCATCCTCTCGGAAGTTACCGGAAAGATTGTTTACGAGAACATAATCGAAGGAGTTACTTTTAAGGTGGAAGCTGATGAGCAAACCGGATACCAGGATAAAGTAATCATCGAATCGCGTATTAAGGCTAAGAATCCGTTTATCAAGATTGTCAGTTCCGATGGTGAGGAAATGAGAACGTATGATATTCCTGTTGGAGCGCATCTCCAGGTTGAAGATGGCGGCATTATCACTGCCGGCCAGGTGTTGGTTAAAATACCACGTGCTGTAGGTAAAACCGGTGATATCACAGGTGGTCTTCCGCGGGTTACAGAACTTTTTGAAGCCCGTAATCCATCCGATCCTGCTATTGTAGCTGAAATAGATGGTGTTGTATCGTTTGGCAAGAAACTGAAACGGGGTAACCGCGAAGTAATCATCACCACTAAAACCGGTGAAGAACGCAGCTACCTGGTTCCGACTTCCAAACAGATCCTGGCCCAGGAAAATGACTACCTTCGCGCCGGAACTGCTTTATCCGACGGAGCAATAACTCCTGCCGACATTCTAGCCATTAAGGGCCCGATGAAGGTTCAGGAATATATTGTCAATGAAATCCAGGAAGTTTATCGTCTGCAGGGTGTTAAGATCAATGACAAACATTTTGAAGTGATCGTCCGCCAGATGATGCGTAAAGTTGATGTGGTTGACCCCGGGGATACCAAGTTCCTTGAAGGTGAACTCGTTAATAAGAGCGATTTCAATGATGAGAATGACTGGATTTTCGGAAAGAAAGTGGTTGAAGATCCGGGCGATAGTGCAACCATGAAACCAGGACAAATTATTACAGCACGTAAACTTCGCGATGAGAATTCATTACTGAAGCGCCGTGATAAAAAACTGGTGGATGCACGTGAAGCTAAACCCGCAACTGCTAAGCAGGTGCTGCAGGGGATAACCCGCGCATCGTTGCAGGTCAGGAGCTGGATTTCGGCTGCCTCATTCCAGGAAACTACCAAGGTACTTACCCAGGCTTCAATACAGGCTAAGAGCGATGAACTGCTGGGTCTGAAAGAAAACGTTATCGTGGGTCATCTGATCCCGGCCGGTACCGGTTTGCGTGAATATGAGCATATGATTGTCGGCTCGCGCGAAGAATATGCACGGATGCTGGCTTCAAAGGCTGAGTAAGCATATAATCCTAGCACAAATTAATATAGCTTATGAAAGTTGGTCCAATTAATCCATATTAACCTCACTTTCATAAGCTTTTTTTATTCACTGAAAGATATAGTAAAATGAACGATCCTAAAAATCAGAATCAAAATCAGATCAACATTGAGCTCAGCGACGAAATGGCTGAAGGCGTATATTCAAACCTTGCAGTGATAACCCATTCGGGAACCGAATTCGTGGTTGACTTTATCAAAATGATGCCGGGTGTTCCCAAGGCCAAAGTAAAATCGCGCATCATTCTTACCCCGCATCACGCGAAACGGCTGTACCGGGCGCTTAAGGAAAATATCGCAAAATACGAAGCAGTTCACGGAACCATCAAGGAAACTGAGGGAGGGGATATGCCTTTTCAACTCAGCGGTCCGGTGGGACAAGCGTAAATAAAAGAAGCAGCCTGGTTGGCTGTTTTTTTTTGATTGTGAGTTTAGTGTTTACTTTTCCTTGGTTTGTCGTAACCTGCTCTTAATCAATTGGCTCAGAAAATTGAGGCCATTTAATATGGCGCAATGAAGTTCACTTTGCCAAAACAACAAATTATTATCAATAATACTTTATATCAAACATTCAGGATGACTAATCCTTTGGTATTAATTGATTGAGTAAGGTTTTTATCTCGGTTAAATCATTCTTAAGGTCGGCAATTTCCTTTTCTGCTTTCAGGTTGATTTCATAATCGTTTTCAGCTCTTATTTCAGAATGTTTGCCTTGTAAATTTTGCCCGACCATGATCAACGGCATTAAAAAAATCTGGATCATGTTTGAAATAAATAACCATAATACAAATGCCGGATAGGGGTCAAAGCGGAGTTCTTTCGGGGCAAACATATTCCAGCCTAACCAGCATATAGTCCACAAAAAGATTAAAAAGAAAAAGCCTATGGTTCCGACTCTCTGGGTACTCCAAATGGCAAAAAGTTCCGAATCTTTCAAAAGATTTTTGTAAATGTGATTGGCATTCTTGATTTCCATTTTTTAAAAAGTTTATGATTAATAATTGAAAACGGTTCCAATATTAAGCATTGAAACCGTTTTCAGGTAAGGTTTTTTGAGGTAATTTACCTACTGTTTTTAACTTTCATATCTTAGTAATTCACCACATACTTATAAACCAGGGCTGTCTGTTCCTTTGATAACTTGGCTTTGGGCCCCATTTTCACAAGGACTTTGGTCCATTCCTGGGCGGTACGGCTGTCAGGTTTCTTAAGTTTATGACATTTTCCGCAGCTCTTGACAAAAATGTCATGTCCTTGCTGAAGTTCGACCAATGAGGCCGGTTCGCGTTTGTTCACATTTTCGTTTGCTGGAACGTACACTTTGGTTGTTGTGCATGCAACGATTGCCAGTAAAAGAATTAGCGTTAATGTAACTTTCATGGATTCAGATGTATTAGAATTGATTAACGGAGACTTAACTTTATCTGTTACATCAAAGGTAAGGCTAATTCATGAAATTTATCACATTATACTTTGCGAACACTTACAATCGTTGGTCGAACATGATACTTCACATATTTCTTCAGACGAATCCGGAGTCAGGAGAATTGAAACTGCAGGATTACCTGCCCAGGCGCTTGAACGGAGTTTGTCAAAACGGATCCGGCCAACAATATAGTACCCTTCCTTTGAACGGTATTTTTCGGCAATACTGATAAAATCGCTTGTCGGAACATCTTCTCGATTTTCAAACCGCACAAAGACTTCCAGGGAGAACTTATCGGTGAGATCAAATGACTGCTGTGCCATTTTTTTGTATTCATACCGGTAGTCGTAAGAAAGTGCCGAAATGTCGCTAAGCACAGCCGAAGCAGTTGGAAAGGCCCCGGCTCCTTTACCCATGAAAAACTGTTTATCGGCAAAGCTGGTTTCGGTCTGCACTCCGTTGAAAACATCGTCTACATTATAAAACCTGCTTGCGCCGTTTACAAACTGTGGAATCACAAATGCTGCGACATTATTTTTACCCAACCGTTGGGCATGGGCCATCAGCTTTATTTTATACCCTTTTTCGGAAGCCAGCCTGAGTTCAAGTGCTCCAAGTCGTTGAATGCCTAAGTTATAAATGGCATCAGGTTTTTCAACTATTCCGAATGCATGTGCAAGAAGCAGGGTAAGTTTGAATTTGGCATCGTATCCTTCCACATCAAGCGCAGGGTTACTTTCGGCATAGCCTTTTTCCATGGCCAGTTTCAATGCAGCTTCATAGGATAAGTTGTCCTCCGAGGTACGGGTAAGTATATAATTGGTTGAGCCATTCACAATGCCTTCGAGTGAAACCAGCAGGTCATTGTCGTAATACTCTTCCAGGTTGCGGATGATTGGAATACTTGCACAGCAGGCTGCTTCATATAGGAACGGAACATCGCATTCCTTTTGAAGTACCAGAAGTTCTTCCAGGTGCTCAGCAATCATTTTCTTATTGGCGCTCACTACTCCTTTCCCGTTACGCATGGCAGTGGAGACAATTTCATAAGCAGCCTCTGAATCGTCAATCAGTTCTACAACAATGTTGATTTCCTGATTGTTGAGTATATCATTTTTATCGAAAGTGAAATGATCAAGTGAAATGGGACGTTGCTTGTTGTGATCCTTCACACAAATGCTGCGGATGTTTGCCCGCAGCCCGGGTGTTTGTTCCAGTACATCCCAAAGGCCTTTTCCCACGCAGCCAAATCCGAAAAGACCGATAATTATTTGTTTTCTGCTCATTGATGTTGATTCTTGTGGTTATTATGATGTGAGTGATGATGAATTTGTCGTTATACGCTTTCTGAGGATTAGTGACTAGCGACAGGTGAAAAGGGACGAGGGGCGAAGAGCGTGAGACGATTAAATGAGGTATTGAAGGAAAAGCATTTAGGCGCGACTCTTTTACAGTTCTGCATTTTCCGGTATTCTGAATCCCAAATCAACTATGTCGGGATCACTATACTTTTTCCAGTGCCGATTGAAGGTCCTGTATGAGGTCATCAGCATCCTCCAGTCCAACCGACAGCCTGATAAGACTATCCGTGATGCCTGACTGTTGTCGCATTTCAGCGGGGATGGATTTGTGTGTCATAGTTGCCGGGTGGCAGCAGAGACTCTTAACACCACCAAGGCTTTCGGCAAGTTTGAAGTATTGTGTGGAAGTCACCAGGAGTGTGGCTGCCTCTGAGGTATCATTTTTTAATGAGAAAGTCACAATACCCCCGAAATAGCGTTGTTGTCGTTTGGCGATGTCATGGTTTTTGTGAGTCGGCAATCCCGGATAGTATACTTTTAGTACCTTGGGGTGCGATTCGAGGAAAAGAGCAACAGCCATGGCATTTTCGGCATGCTGTTTCATGCGCAGGTTGAGCGTTTCAATGCCGCGGATCACCAGCCAGCTATCGAAGGGGGCCAGGATTCCGCCGCTTGCATTTTGGATGAACTTGATCTTTTCGCCTAATTCCACCGTTTTGGTGACCACCAGACCCGCGATAAGATCACTGTGGCCTCCAAGGTATTTGGTTGCGCTGTGGATTACTATATCTGCTCCAAGAGCCAATGGTTTCTGCGATGCCGGGGTTGCAAACGTATTGTCAATCCCAAGTAAGGCGCCATAACGGTGTGCAATTTCTGCAATGGCTGCAATATCGGAGATCTTAAGAGTAGGATTGGTAGGGCTTTCGATCCAGATGAGTTTTGTGGCAGGAGTGATTGCCGATTCGAGCAACTCAAGGTCCTGAGTATCCACATACTTAATATTTATTCCGAACTTGGCATAAACCAGGCTGAACAACCTGAATGCTCCGCCGTATATATCGTCGATGGCTACAATTTCGTCGCCTGACTGAAGGGTTTTAACAACTGAGTCAATGGCTGCAAGTCCACTGGCAAATGCAAAGCCATTGCTTCCTCCTTCCAGGACGGCAATGAGTTCTTCGAGGGCTTGCCGGGTGGGGTTATTTGTCCGTGAGTAATCAAATCCCTTGTTAACTCCGGGAGCCTCCTGCACGAAGGTGGAAGTTTGGTAAATCGGAACCGAAATGGCACCGGTAAGCGGATCTGTTGGAATAGAATGGATGACGCGGGTCTGCTCTCTCATGGCAAATCAGATTAAAATGGTTTTACAAATAAGATAAACCACTTACCATGAAATCCCTGCCACTGAGCATAAAAAAAGCTCTCCGGCAAGTCAGAAGAGCTGTATAATGCACCAGGCAATATCAATATCTGTCTGACTTATCTTCACCCGGTAAACCGGGCCAGGAATTGGCACCTTGCTTTTATACGCAGGTTGCCAAGGCATCACAGGGCCAGTCCCTCCGCCTTTCTTGATAAGTGATGTGTAATGAACGAACTGCAAAAGTAATAATTTTCGCAGAACCGTTGTTTATTTTTCTGAAAAAAGTCCAGGTATGTTGTTAAGTACCGGACTATCAGTTAGAACGAATAAAAAGATAAATTGTTCATCTACGGTTGAAAGTGCAACCACATTCCAACCCATAAGGTTGCTGCTTATGTTCTGACAGTGCCACTGGTATTATCGGTTGAATTACACTTATCTTTTCAAAGATTGTGATAGAAAAGAGCTAAAAAAAGCTCCGGGAAGGAGCTATTAATGCAAAAATTTTAAATGTGATTATACATTTCCAGTGTCTTCTATAATATTTCCATTAGAAACAATGGGAACATTCGGGATAGGATTGGTTTCTCTTGCGGGTCTTGCTAGTCAGACATTGAACAGAGCATTCACTATAGGATCGTTTTTGCTTGTTCGGTCATCAATACGCTTATCCATCATTATGGGATAAACACATTCGTCAATCAAGGCCTGGCTGGTACGGGTTGTAACCTTGTACGAACGTCCGGCTGATGATGTTGTTTCGTAATTGAAGTCCCAGCCCAGAACCATGACACGCGTACCCAGTCCGTTGATTTTGCGGATTAGGGGAACATAGTCAGTATCACCGGCAATGAGTACTACTACATCAAAATGTTTCAGAATAGTAAGTTCATATGTTTCGAGTGAGAACCACACATCGATACCTTTTTCTTCGGCTTCGCCGGTACGTGAATCAACCAGCAAAGGATAGTTATGAGTGACAATTCCTTCGTACATAAAGATATCGTCAATCCTACGTTCGTTGGTCATCTGAGTGAGACGGTAAGTGTCATCGGGATACTTCTTTTCGAGCTGACTGGTAGAATACCTCCCCCTGAACCAGTGCACTTCCACCACCTGGCAATACCGCTTATCAGAACTTTCAAGTTTTGATACTTCGTCGCGCAGGAATTCGGCTAGTCCGTTAAAATTAATAGTGCTTTTTCTCTCGTGATGATACCGGTAATACGAATTGACTTTCAGAAAGAAAGTACCGTCGATAAACATCGCGATTTTTTTGATTTTCTCTTCCATAATTAATGGTATGAATTTAGGATTAATGGTTGTTAAACATCGCACCTACGAACAGTAACAATAGTTGGATTGGAAATGTTCGCCCACCAGGCACAAAATGTTCAGAATTTATTATAAGTAGACATAGAATTAATGCAGATGTAAAAAGGGATACAAAAACTGCTTAAATCGTTAATTGCAAACAATCCGCAAATATACTACATCTATTTAATTAATAATATTTTTTGTTAAGAATCAGGCGGCTGAATTTTAATTATTTGTGATTTTTTAGAAAGGAATCACTCCGAAATTAGCTGCATCCAATCATCTAACAGATTTCAAGACCTATTGTTAGTATTTATTTTGTTTCTACTGCTTTTTATTGAAAAGAATAGTTATAATGCGCTGAAAATGCGATATGTAAATGCTTACCTATTGAGTACAGATGCTTGTCAACGGTAAAATTATACGCATCGATCCGTTTAGTGAATAGCCTCTGATGATTTTACCCTTTGATCCCAGCAATACCTTCCGGATGCGTCTTTACTGAGTGTACTGGTTCTTTTATGTGTGTCGATGTGGATCCGTTTGAAGTAATCCTTGAAATACCAGGCGAAGAAAACACCACCCGGCGACGGGCTCTCAATATCACGATAGTTGAGCCAGAGTTCCCGCAGTTGGCCAACCCAGACACCCTTTAATGCTGATACATAACTAGAGGAATTGATCAGGTGTTCTCCTGTTGAATCGAACTGAAATTTCCATTCGCAGCCATAGATTGCCTGCCCGCTTGGCTGAAAAGAGGGGAGAATCCAGACTTCAATGCGATGGTCAGCTAACCTGCGGATATACTGGCTGAAATGTATGTTTGCGGAATCCTTGACTCGCTGTAAGAGTCCGGCTGTATTTTGTAAAGCCCGGGCATAATGTTTAATCTGGATGGTGTCGGAAGTGGATTTAACAGCCCTCAGCCTGAATGCGGTATCTATTGCATAATGAAAAATAATTTCAAAATGTTTTTTCGCAAACCGGCCATATACAGCCTGCCATTCTCCTGAAACATCCCGGTAACAGAACCCTGTTACACCTAGCCACAGTAGTTTTTCCTTTCCGTAAGGCTTAAGGCTGTCGGAGGTAAGACCGGCAATTTCATCATATTCATAAAGCCATTCAGCAAGTTTTATATGTTGGTTGAATGATGTGGTGTCAAAGTTGAATTCTTTGTTTTCCTGTGACAAGGCCCTGGAAAATACAAAACAGCAAAAGAATGCCAGGCAGATGAATTTCATAACGATGAATCAAGAGTATGTGAAAAAGTCCTTCCAGTTATGATTTCCCAGGAAGCTGTTTCTGTAAACAGCCGAAAAAAATTGCTAATTGCAACAGATTCAGTTATCCTGGTTGAGATAATGGATTAAGGCAAATCTAAATTGATTGTCAGAAAATAGCAATCTGTCAAGTAAAAAATGGCATGAGTATCAGCATTCCTGATAGGAAAACAAGTATCGCCACTGTTGACCATCCTATTACGTTGGTGCTTGTCTTGTTAACATGCTTACCCATGATTTTTTTATTGTTTACCAGCATTATCATGCTGACTATCACTACGGGAAGAAGCATTCCGTTAATTACCTGCGACCAGAGGCTGATCGCGATCAATGGCGCGTTTGGGATGAGGATGATGCCACCCGAAACAATCAATATCCCTGTGTACAGGTAATAAAATTCAGGCGCATCATTCCATTTTTTATCAATTCCCGCCTCAAATCCAAAGGCTTCACAAACATAGAAAGCAGTGGCGAGCGGCAGGATTGTGGCTGAGAAAATTGACGCTACGAATAGCCCGAGTGCAAATAATTCTGATGCAAGATGCCCCGCAAGCGGTTTCAGGGCAAGTGCGGCATCTTTTGCTTCCTTAATTACGATTCCATTCTCATGCAGTGTTGAAGCACATGCAACAATAATAAAGAATGCTACAACAACGGTGGCAAGGCAACCAATCACAATGTCGATAAGGGTGTATTTATAATCCTTCATTTTTAACCCTTTCTCAATTACGGATGATTGCATATAAAACTGCATCCAGGGGGCAATTGTTGTACCGATTATACCGATAACCATAGCGAGATACGTCGGGTTAAGTTCCATATGCGGCTTTATAATAGCCGTTCCTATTTCATTCCAGTGCGGTTTTCCCATAATGGCCGAAACAACATACATGAGCAGTGCGGCACTGAATATAAGGAAAATCCGCTCAGCGATCTTGTAATTCCCCTTAACTACCAGTAGCCACACGAAAATGCCGCCTATCGGGACCGAAATGTATTTACTGATTCCAAAGACTTGCATACTGCCTGCGATACCTGCAAACTCGGTTGTTGTATTCCCGATATCGGCGAGAAGCAGACCAATGAAAATAAAGAAAGTAATTTTAACGCCTGAATTTTCCCTGATCAGGTCGGCTAATCCTTTGCCTGTGACTATTCCCATCCTGGCATTCATCTCCTGTATCACAAGCAATACAATGAAGGCCGGAACCAATGTCCAAAGGAGTTTATAGCCGTATAATGCTCCTGCGACGGAATAGGTCGTTATTCCGCCTGCGTCATTGTCCACGCTACCAGTAATAATTCCCGGACCTAGGATAATAAAGAAAAGGGCAATATTCCGAAAGAATATTTTTTTTTGACTCTTTAGTGTCTTCAGCATGATGACCTACTGTTTGCTAACGGGTTTTTCTTGCGCCAAGAAGGTCATCGACAATATCATCGATTACAACCATTCCTTCAAGCGTATTGTTGTTGTTGACAACCGGCACTGAATGCATGTTGTATTTTGATACAAGTTCAGCAAGCGAATCCAGTTTGTCATTATCCATCACCGATGGAGGATTCCGGCGCATAATATTTTTAAGCACCACTCCTGAATCAGAAATGATCAGGTCGCGGAGTGAAACGGTAGCCATCAGTTTGCCGCTATGGCTAACAATAAAAAGATTATAGAGGGCAGGCTCTTCCGGTTTTGTTTCCCTGATGGAGATCAATGCCTGTTCAACTGTTTCATTCTCATGAAACGACATGAAATCAGTACTCATAATACTACCCACCGAGCGCCCTGAATACTCAAGCAATTCACGCACTTCTTCAGATGATTCGGCATCCATTTCCTGCAGCAATAATTCGGCTTTGTCGTCCTCAAGCAAGTCAAGAATATCAGCTGCTTCGTCGGCAGGCATTTTTTCAAGCACATCGGCCGCCTTGGCAACACTAAGGCTTTCGATGAGATCAACCTGCGATTTGGGTTCCATTTCTTCAAGCACATCGGCGGCCTGCTCTTCATCAAGAGTACTGAAAACTGCCGCACGGCTGCTTCGACCAAGATCCTCAATAATATCAGCCAGGTCGGAAGGGTGCAGGGTCTTAAGTTTGGCAAAGGGCTTGCCCAGCCTGATGTTCATATTGGATTCATCCAATGTGTCAACATCATCCCAAAGGATAAATTTGGAAGGGACCTGCCAGCCAAGAATGGAGGACAGGGATTTGGAAATCTTCGAAACACCAAGGCGACGTAGCAGTCCTTCCACACCAACATCAACGGCAACCACGTAAGTTCCGGTGGAAATGATGGCTAACCGAACATCGTTAACCCTTACAAGCTTCCGACCGTTTAAGTCGACGATCTGCTTGTCCAGGATACTTTCCTTCAGCGGGAGAAATCCCGATACAGTTTCAGAAGTTAATTGCTGCTTGTTGGAACAGATGACGGAATATTTTCCATTATCGCGTCTGATTTCGAAATAGGTGAAGTCGAGATAAACAGGCTTTGTTTTGCTCCCGATCTTTACAGAAACGATTCGCGGGCGGAATGGTTCATCCGGGTCCTGGATGTCGGGAGTATTGTTGATCAATAAATCGCGAATGATACCAATTGACTCATTAGTTGTTGAGATCACTCTCAAACCCAGGAGTCTGCTTAAATGAAATGTGGTCAATGCTGACATGGGAGCATCCTCCATCTTTTTGTTCAGGGAGAATGCTGCGAAACTGCTAATTCTCCCGGAACCGGGTTAATATTCGGGATAAATCAGGGCCTTCGTCCATTTAGAAATTTACTTTTCTGTTATTGGCGCAAAAGTAGGTTATTTTTATGTTTTATAACCTATAATTTCGAGGAGTTAGTAAAAATTTTGTCAAACTGTAGAAATTATACCATAATATAGGAGGCTGTCTCAAAAGAGTTGAAATGCTTCTCTTCTAAAACAGCCTCTTATTTTGTTGCTTCAATTACTTGCTCTTATCGGGCGCGGGAGGAATAGCAGGCAGATCTTTGTAATTCTTTAATTCGTCCATTACCACTTCGATGGCTTTATTTAACTGGTCATCAATACCTTGGTATTCACGGGCAGGATCGTTATCCACCTCTATATCTGGCTCAACGCCGTAGCCTTCGATTATCCATTTACTTTCATCAGCTGAGTAGGAGGCAAATTCCGGCTTGCGCAGATCAGCGCCATCAACAAACGGCAATGATCCGCGGATGCCGACAACTCCGCCCCAGGTGCGGACTCCAATTACTTTCCCAAGCTGGTGTTTTTTGAATCCGTAAGGGAAAAGATCCCCATCGGAAGCTGAGTAATTATTAATCAGAAGCACTTTAGGCCCGAGCATCATTTGCTGCGGGGTATGGCTTGGAATTTCGACATTCCTGGCCATGTTCGAACGGGTCAGTTCGCGTTGCAACCTTTCAATCAGCATGGGTGATACATTACCGCCGCCGTTACCACGATCATCGATAATGAGCGCTTTTTTCGCAAGCTGAGGGTAAAAATACTTCACGAATTCATTCAGGCCTTCCGTTCCCATGTCCGGAACATGGATATATCCCACTTCTCCGTTGGTAGCTTTATTCACCTTGTTAATGTTATTCTGCACCCAGGTAAAGTAGTAGAGTTGTGATTCATCCTTGTCGGGAATAACCAGCACCTTCCTGCCGCCTTCTTCGGCTTTGGTGTTGAGCGTAATTTCGACATTTTTTCCGGCTTTGTTTATAAAAGCCAGGTAAATATCAGGCATATCCCTGGTAGATTTGCCGTTAACGGAAGTAATAAAATCACCTTTATTGGCTCCAACTCCCATCATGGTAAGCGGCGAACGAAGGCTCTTATCCCAGTTTTCGCCCATTAACAGGCTATCGATACGGAAATATCCGGAAGCATCCTTGCTCAGACGGGCTCCAAGTAAGCCAAGGTCAATCTTCACAAGTGGCTTACGTTCCCCTCCGCCAATATAGGCATGCCCGATGCTGAGTTCCCCGATCATTTCCCCTATCAGGTAGGTTAAATCGTTCCGGTTATTTACATATGGAAGAAGAACGGCATATTTGTCATGCATTGCTTTCCAGTCCAGTCCATGCATATTGGGAACATAAAAGAAGTCACGCATCTGACGCCAGGCCTCATCGTAAATCTGGTTCCATTCATCGCGGTAATTTACCCAGACCTTCACATCACTCATGTCGATCCACTTTTCAATACTGATCTTTGATGATGGCAGGTCAATGATGGCATACCGGTTTCCCTGGGCCACCAGCATTTTCTTGCCGTTTGCGGTGATATCGAACGTCATTCCGTTTCCCAGTTCGGTTTCCTTTTTACTCTTCAGGTCGAACATCTTCAACACCATTCCGTCTTCCGAACGTTCGTTATAATATATTTTATCCTCAACTGACCAAAGATTCCAGTAGTTGGAAGCTTTTACAGGTAATTCGATGATGCGTTGCTGAATGCCCTCAGGATCAACTTCTACAGTTACTTTTTCGGTTTCATCGCTTTTCTTATCTTTCTTTTCTTTTTCATCTTTCTTTCCTTTTTTCTCTTTTGATTTGTCTGATTTTACATCAGCCTCAGCTTTTAAAGGTTCATCCATTTTAACTTCATCGTTCGAAGGGGCAAATGGGGATGGAGTATCCTTGGCCAACGCGACCAGGTATATTTTTGACATGTTCTCATACGCGTAGTTCCATTCAATGGCGCTGTAGATAGGGTCGAACGTTCGCTCGGAGGTGAAAATGAGGTATTTGCCATCGCTGCTGAAGGTAGCCTGGTCGCTGCTGAACCACTGATCAGTAACTTCGTATTTGGTTGCGGTTTCAACATTATATAGCAGTATCTGGTTAAACTGGTTGGTAAGTTGCTGGCTGTAGGCAATCCATTTGCTGTCGGGCGACCAGTCGAAACTCCCGTATTCCCAAAGCTTCGATTTGTCCACCAACGTTACCATTTTTGTATCAATGTCCACATACTGAAGGCGCAACATTTTGTCATTCCATAAAATTTTCCTGCTATCAGGCGACCAGTCTATATTGAATTTGTATGTATCGGCTCCGGTGGTCAGCTGGATAGGCGGTTCGTTGCCATCCTGTTTCTGCATGTAGATTTCATATTCGCCGTTTGCATCACTCAGGTATGCAACCCATTTCCCGTCAGGCGACCATACCCCTTCACGGTCGTGCGATTTACTGCTGTTAGTGAGGTTGCGGGTGATTCCCTCCTTGGCCGGCACCGTGAAAATGTCGCCGCGACCGGTCACCACAACCCGGTTGCCATCGGGCGAAGGATTTACAGATCCCAGGAACCTTGTGGCATCTTTCAGCTCGGAACGGCTTGTATTCAAGTCGTCGGCGATATTGATACTAAGTTTTGTGCTTTTCTGGGTTGCCAGGTCAAAGATGTAAATGTATCCGCCATTTTCGTAAGCTATCCGGTTATCGCCGGCCGATGGGAATTTGATGTCATAATCGGTATAATTGGTAACTTTTCGGGTTACACTGGTTTTAAGATTATAGCAGAATAAATTCATGGTGCGGTCACGGTCGGAGCAGAAATAAATCTCGTCGTTGAACCACATCGGGAATATATCCTGGTGATTGTTATTGGTTATATTCTGCACTTTTTTGGTCGCAAAATCATAAATCCAGATATCGTCGGCCATTCCGCCCTTATAATATTTCCAGGTACGGAATTCACGAAAAACGCGGTTGTATGCCAGCTGCTTTCCATCAGGCGACCAGGAGCAGAACCCGCCGGCAGGTAGAGGCAATTCCTTCGACATGCCTCCTTCGACAGGTACCGAAAACAGTTGACCCATGAAATCATTAAACGATTGTTTGCGGGAACGATAAACGATATTCTTTCCGTCAGGAGTCCAGTTCATAACGATGTTATTGGGACCCATACGGTCGCTGATATCGTCGCGCGAAAGGGTTGCCGTAATGGTGAGTCTTTTTGGAACACCGCCTTCGGCAGGCATTACATATACCTCTGTATTCCCGTCGTACTGGGCGGTAAAGGCAATCTGGCTGCCATCGGGCGAAAACCTGGAAAACATTTCGTAGCCAGGATCATTGGTGAGTTTACGGGCAGTTCCACCAGTAGCAGCAACGGTGTAAATATCACCGGCATAGGAAAATACGACCTGGTTGCCATGAATGGCCGGGAAACGCAGCAAGCGGGCTTCAGGTTGTGCCATAATCAGCATGCTGCTGAGAAGCAAAAAAAATGCAGTAAAAACAAAATTCCTCATTGGAGTTGAATTAATTATTCTGGTTGGCGAAGTGCGCAGTATACTACTATGCATATTATGGCAAAGATAGAACATAGGAATGAACCAGTTTGTTCGCAAAATCAGGTTTCACCGATTTGTTTGAGGAGTTTGCCGATTACTATCATTATTGAGAACAGGGTTGAATCTGTAAGTGAAACAATAAAGGTAGAAAGCGGGGTATAAATGTATAATCATATTGATCTAAAACCGTTATTTTTACGGGAATAAAACCAAACCTCTTCACGATGAATATTTTCAGTCCCGAAACCCAACTGTTTACGTGGGTTATTTTGCCTTTATTGATTTTTTTCGCCCGGATTATGGATCAGAGCATTGGTACCATGCGGCTGATCTTCATTTCCAAAGGGCTGAAATATGTCGCGCCTTTCCTGGGATTTTTTGAAGTGATCATCTGGTTGCTGGCAGTCGGCCAGATCATGCAGCACCTTGATAACTGGCTGTGTTATGTTGCCTATGGAGCGGGGTTTGCCATGGGTAATTTTATAGGTATTACGCTGGAGAAAAGGCTTTCACTGGGAACAGTAATCATACGTGTGATTTTGTCACAGGAATCACCCGGGTTGATCGATAGTCTCAAAGCTCAGAACTTTGGGCTAACCCTGGTAGATGGTGAAGGAGCTAAAGGCCCGGTGAAACTGATCTTTTCAATCATCCGTCGCAAGGAAATTCAGGGATTTGTGGATACGTTGCAACAATATCATCCGAACGCTTTTTATACCATTGAAGAAGTTAAAACTTCCAACGAAGGAGTATTCAGGAGGTTGAAACCAAGATCGGCAATGGGCGGGTTTGCTGCAAGACTTATGAAGTCGAAGTAGACGAGGGTTCTTGTAGACAGGTGGTTTAGGCGACAGGGTGACAGGGCGACAAGGGGACAAGGAGAGGGCGGGAAAAGAGGAGGATGAGAAAGGGAGAAGGAGTGAGAAGCAAAAGGGCATTAAGTGATAAGTCAAAGGTGAAATTGCAAATTGCAAAAGTCAAAACTGTGTGAATGGGGCTTTCCCCTATATAACGAATAACGAATAACAGATAACCAATAACCTGCGAAAATAACTTATACATTTCTTTTCCAATAGCTACAAATTACACCTGACAAGAAAAATCTCCATAATAAGCTATGAAAGCGCTGCCGGCAGGACGATGCTGGCCAGGAATCTTTTTGCCTATGGAATCAGGGAAAATAGTTCCCCGGTTCAGTTGGTAGGGTATGATATTGAAAAGCCGGACATACTGCATGGATTCGAAAATGTAAAGTTTGCGGCTGATGAGGTATATGCTGAATTTCCGAAGATCGATAGCATAAAGTGCAAATACTGTGGCGCCTGTGTAAATTTTTGCTCATTTGGTGCTCTCCTGCTTGACAGGATGAGGCCGTCAATAACAGTCAATCCCGAAAGATGTGTAGCCTGCAGCGAATGTATTGATGGTTGCAGTATTCATGGTATTTCTAAAAGGGAAAGACTTACAGGTTATGTTCTGCAGGGACGATTAAGTGGTCATCTTATTACTATCGGCAAAAGGGATGAAAGTCATGATTTCCTGGTTCCCCTGGTTTGTTCACTGAATAATCGCCTCAAGCCCGGCTATGTGGCAATATGCGATTTGGGACCGGGGACTTCTGGCTATGTATATACTGCCTTGAGCTCGACCACCAGAGCTATAGTCCTGTTAAAGCCCTCACTTGGTTGGCTCCGTAATATACAGTATATGCTTGATATGGTGAATGGTAAGAGTATTTTCATTGGCATCGTCGTCAATAAATACCGCGGGGAGGAAAGCTTTCTTGAGGAGGTAAACCAGTTTTGCAGGAAAGCCGCATCGCCTTTGCTTGGAGTCATTCCTTTTTCTTCTGAATTGAGTGATGAAAAGACTTGCAGTTTTTCTGCCACCAATCCGGAAATGGAAGCTATCTTTGCCGCGATTTGGAAAGGGGCAGTCAGTTGATGCCATACAATAAAAAACTGGATGCACATCAGATTGGAGCAGCTTTTATATTGTCTCATTCCTTAGTTGGAAACATAGTATCAAACTCTATAACTTAATCAATCCTAATGGACTCGAAAGATCTAAGTTTCAATTCGAAACTCATTCATGGCGGCGATTTTAAAGACGCACTGGGCAGTGCAACTGTTCCCATTTACCAGACATCAACTTTTATTTTCGATAGTGCTGATCACGGTGCTGCCTGTTTCTCGGGCGAAAGCGACGGATACATATATACCCGTATTGCAAATCCGACCATCAAGGCACTGGAATCACAAATTGCATTGCTCGAAAATGGCTTCGGTGGTATTGCCACCAGTTCGGGCATGGGCGCTGTAAATACAGTTTACCTTACCTTGCTTGGTCAGGGAGCGCATGTGGTTAGTTCGGCAGCTGTTTATGGTCCGTCGCGGGTTGTTCTTGAGCAACAATATACCCGCTTTGGAGTGGAATCAACATTTGTGAACACAGCAGATATTGAAGAAGTGAAAAAGGCTATCCGACCGAATACCAAGCTTTTGTTCATAGAAACACCTTCAAATCCTACCATGGATATTACCGATCTGAAAGCCTGTGGTGATCTGGCTCATTCACTTGGAATCCCGGTTGCTGTGGATAACACTTTCTCAAGTCCATACCTGCAACGTCCGCTTGACCTCGGCGTTGATATTGTGTTCCATTCCATGACGAAATTCATAAATGGCCATGCTGACGTGGTGGCTGGAATTATCGTTGCCAAAGATGAGGCTATGTATAAAAGACTGCGTTCAACCATGATCAATTTTGGCTGCAACATGGATCCCCACCAGGCATACCTTGTGATCCGCGGACTGAAAACGCTTGGGATCCGCATGGATCGTTCACAGGAAAATGCTATGAAACTTGCCCAATACCTCGAACAGCATCCTAAAGTATCATGGGTGCGTTACCCGGGGTTGCTATCGCATCCGCAGTATGAACTGGCAAAAAAACAAATGAATGGCCCAGGTTCCATGATCAGCTTTGAGTTGAAAGGTGGCCTTACAGCCGGAAAAGTGCTGATGGACAATGTGAAAGTAGCTATTCTTGCCGTTTCACTGGGAGGTGTTGAAACGCTCATCCAGCATCCGGCATCCATGACCCATTCAAAGGTGTCAGCCGATGGTAAGGAAAAAGCCGGGATAACCGATGGGCTGGTCCGCTATTCAGTAGGTATTGAAGATGTGAATGACCTGCTTGCCGACCTGAAACAGGCATTGGAGAAGGTATAATATACTTTTCCAGGTGATTCTGTCTGATTTATTAATTATCATAAAATTCCCGTTCATTGTGATCGGGATTTTTATTTCAGGCAGAACGCAGATAACTTTATCAATCCATATATAAAATTAAGTAGCTGCCCATTTCCCTGGCTTTTCAATTTTTCTGAAACTTTACGATACCCTGGTTTGTTTTGTTAAAATACAACGGTGCAATAACCTAAATTTGTATTCGTTTTGATTCTATATGATTGTTATTGTATGATTCTTAATTACTATTGTATTTGTCTTACATTCTTGTTTCTGTCGACTTCATATACAGTTGATGCACAGAAAGTTGCCCTGGTGTTGAGTGGGGGAGGTGCAAAAGGTGTGTGCCATATAGGAGTAATTAAAGCGCTGGAAGAAGCCAATGTCCCGATCGATTATATTGCGGGGACTTCCATGGGAGCAATCATCGGTGGTTTATATGCTGCCGGTTACACTACCGATGAAATGGAGAATATCGTTACTTCGTCTAAATTTAATGAATGGGTGTCAGGAAAAATTGATCCGAAATACGTCTACTATTACCGACGGTCCTATCCTGATGCTTCATGGATGACTTTTAAGTTCCACTACGACTCAGTTCTGCAGACCCAACTGCCTACCAACATTATATCCCCGGTCCGGATGGATTTTGCATTGCTTGAATTATTTGCAAGTGCTTCAGCAGCATCTAATTATAACTTCGATAGCCTCATGGTTCCTTTCCGCTGTGTTGCTGCTGATGTGGATGCCAACAAGGCAGTTGATTTGAAAAGTGGCGATCTTGGTTCGGCGATCAGGGCTTCCATGACATTCCCGTTTTATTTTAAGCCTATCCGGATTAACGGCAAGCTGTTGTTCGACGGGGGAATGTACAATAATTTTCCTTCCGATGTTGCTTATGCTGATTTTTACCCTGATATCATTATTGGCAGTAAAGCGGCCAATAATGCCAGTCCACCATCCGACGACGACATTATCTCGCAGCTGAGGAATATGCTCATGGAAAAGTCCAATTATAATGTGCTGTGTGAAAGTGGGGTCATGATTGAGCCAAAACTGAAAACAGTCAGTGTCATCGATTTCAGTTATACCCGCGAATTCATTGATAGCGGATATGTAGCGGCCATGCGACAGATCCCGGAAATCAGGAAATTCGTCCTTGATTCGGTGACCCCTGATCAAAGGGCAGCTTTGCGAAAAGCTTTTAATGACCGAAAACCTCCTTACAAGGTTAAGAATTATACGATCAACGGCCTCAATGACGGGCAGTATTTGTATATTCGCAGGCTTCTGCAGTACACTGAATCCAGGAGAAACAAGAAAACTGATACGATTTCACCCACATCCCTTGAAAGGGTAAAGGACGATTATTTCAGGCTGCTGGCCGAGGACCGCCTAAAGCATACATATCCTCAACTCATCTATTCACCTGCACTTGGCGGATATGAGCTGAATATCCAGGCAAGCCAGGAAAATAACCTGCATGCTGAATTCGGTGGTAATATTTCTTCCAAGGCAAATAATGAAGTGTTCCTGCAACTGCAATACAATTACTGGAGCCAGATGGCAGCTTCAATGCTATTCAATGCGTATATCGGGCGTTTTT
>JANXXZ010000247.1 GCA_025350385.1 Bacteroidales bacterium | reverse complement strand
CCCTTCGGCAATGGCTGTTTTACCTACCCCTGGTTCACCTATCAGGATTGGATTATTTTTCGTACGCCGGGTAAGTATTTGCAAAAGCCGCCTGATTTCCTCATCGCGCCCGATTACCGGGTCCAGTTTGCCTGATCGGGCAAGTTCATTGAGATTGCGGGCGTATTTGCTCAACGAGTTGTAGGTATCTTCAGAAGTCTGGCTTTTCACGCTGCTGTCCTTCCGAAGATCGCGGATAGCGGCTTTAAGGTCTTTTTCGTTTACCCCAAGCCCTTTAAGAATAGCTGACGCCTTATCATTTGCCGCCAGCACGCCCAGAAGCATTAATTCGATGGAAACAAATTCATCATCAAACTCTTTAAGGTAACTGGTGGCTTTCTGAAGCGCTTTGGAGGTATCATTACTCAGGTAGGGAACGCCCCCGATCACCTTCATAAATGATTGAACAGCCTTGTCGAGTTCACGGGTTAAGAAATCGGAATCAGTTCCGAGTTTCTTGAGCAGGAATGGAATGACATTATCATCGGCTGCATGCATTCCTTTCAGCAGATGAACATTTTCGATGGACTGGTGCTGGTATCCTGCAGCAATTTCCTGCGCCTGCTGCACGGCCTGCTGAGCCTTAATTGTAAAGTTGTTAAAATTCATTTCTATTCTCCTTTCCGGGCGAAATTTCCGCCCCCAATGAGATAACAATATAATGTCCAGATAGAATAATCAGAAAATATAAGTAATTATGACATGTAAAATCAAGAGCATTATGCCATTTTGACAATGAAAATCCTCTTAAAAATCAGACTCAGATTCTCAGATTAACCCCTTCATTATGTAAGGGTTATTCGTTATTGGTTATTGGTTATTCAATTTTCAACTTTCAATCAACTCACTACTTCCCCTTTTTCTTTTTCTTTTTCGCCACAAATGCCTCTTCGTCCTTAATTAATGAACGCCAATCGTGGGGGGCAACTTCTGAGAAATCCAGTGTTTCTGTATAATCATTCTTATTAATAGTCATTACCTTAATTTCTTTACCAACGTAGTCTGAAATCTCTTCCAATACGTCCATTTCTTCCGGACTACAGAACGACAGTGCAATCCCTTTTTTAGTCCCGCGGCCGGTACGGCCGATACGATGGACATAATTTTCAACCTGCTCAGGAAGGTCGTAATTCACCACATATTCAACATTTGGAATGTCAATTCCACGGGAGCTCACATCGGTGGCTATCAGGACTTTAATAATCCCTTCCTTGAATTGTTTCATGGTCAGCAGGCGGTCATGCTGCTCCTTATCGCCATGAATGGTTGAACTTTTGATACCCACCCGTTCAAGTGCGTTGCAAACCCTTTCAGCGCGAACTTTCGTTCTCACAAAGACCAGTATTTTACTTTCCGGTTTCTCTTTGATCAGGCGTTCCAGGAAAAAACGCTTATCATCCATCGAAATATAGGCCACTGAATGTTCCACGTTTTTTGACACCGGGTCCTTGGGTGATATCTGTATCCGGATGGGATTACGTACCAGTGAGTATGCCAGGTCCTTTATCTCAAGGTCAATAGTTGCCGAGAAAAAGAGGGTTTGCCGTTTGTAGGGAAGGAATTTTATAAGATCACGGATATCCTTGATAAATCCCAGGTCAAGCATGTGGTCGGCTTCATCGAGAATCAGGATTTCAATCTGGTCAAGTTTAATGTGTCCCTGGTTCACGAGGTCAAACATGCGGCCGGGAGTTGCAATGAGTACATCCACTCCTTCGGTAAGTTTTTCAATCTGGGGATCCTGCTCTACACCTCCAAAAACGCAGATAGTCTTAAGGTCTGTATGAATAGCCAACTGTTCAAACACTTCTGTGATCTGCAATGCCAGTTCCCGGGTAGGAACCATTACAATACATTTGATTCCTTTGGTGCAACCGCTCAGTTTCCGTTCGAATAGTTTATTGAGCACGGGAATTGCAAATGCAGCGGTTTTCCCGGTACCGGTCTGGGCAATAGCCAGCACATCTTCTCCGGCCATGATGGGCGGAATCGCCTTAAACTGGATATCAGTCGGACGCGAAAAGCCTGATTCGGCTATACTCTGCTTAATTTCGGGGACAAAATTGTAATTGGCGAACTTCATTGTTCGGGGTTGAGAGATTGGTCTCCCGGCTATCAGTGAAAGGTAAAATTCCAACCGGAAAAGGCAAAGGTAAGGGTTTCCGCGGAATAGTACTGAGTGCTGGATGCTGAATGCTGTGTGCTGTGTGCTGTGTGCTGTGCGCTGTGCGTAAGGACGTGTATAATTTAATCAAGGCACAACTCTGAAGTTTATCGAAACGTCTAAATCCGAAATCCGAAATCAAAAATCCGAAATTCATTTAAAATAATACTTCTACATTTGCTTCACAAACCGTGAGTGAATGAAAGACTTTAACAATAAGGTTGCCTGGATCACCGGCGCTTCCTCGGGAATAGGTGAATCCCTTGCCTGCAAAATGGTTAAGCTGGGATGTAAAGTGGTTATATCATCCAATCAGCTGGAAGAACTTAAACGGGTGGAAGAAAAGATCATTGCATCAGGTGGGAAATGTGGCGTTCTTCCTTTCGACCTTTCCGAAGTGGACAAAATACCCGGAATAGCGCAGCAAGCCATAGCCGTTTTTGGAGGGATTGATATGTTATTCAACAACGGTGGCATTAGCCAGCGCTCATTGATAAATGAAACACCCCTGGAAAATGATCGCAAAATAATGGAAATCAATTATTTTGCAAATATCACGCTGACCAAGAGTGTTTTACCCCAAATGATCAAAAATGGAGGCGGGCATATTGCCGTTACATCCAGCCTTTCAGGCCTGTTTGGTTTTCCGCTTCGTTCCGCTTATTGTGCTTCGAAGCATGCCTTGCATGGATTCTATGAAACCCTGAGGATTGAGCATCTGAAAGACAATATTAAAGTAACCATAGCGTGCCCCGACAGAGTGAGGACAAATATCTCATTCAATGCTCTTGATTCAACAGGTAAAGCCCACGGACGAATGGATGAACGCCAGGATAAAGGGATTACAGCCGATCAGTGTGCCTGTGAGATTATAAAAGCAGTTAAAAAGGATAAGATTGTTGTTCTGATCGGCGGGTTTGAGCGGGTCTCGGTTTATCTGAAAAGATATATTCCTTCCCTTTTCTATAAAATGATAACAAAAGTGAGTGTTACCTAGCTCATTCATCCTGAAGTGATTTTTAACTTGCCTTTTCACTCACAAATAGTTATTTTCGCTTAAAAGATACAATCATGTCAGAGAGATATATCCGGGGTATCCAACAAGTCGGGATTGGTGTGCTGAATGTCCGTGAAGCCTGGAAATGGTACCGCGAAGCATTTGGTGTTGATATACGCATTTTTGAAGAAGAAGCCATGGCAGGACTTATGTTGCCTTATACGGGTGGGAAACCGCAAAAACGTCATGCAGCACTTGCCCTGAATATGCAGGGAGGCGGTGGTTTTGAAATCTGGAATTACACGGAGCGGACTCCCCAACCGCCCTCTTTTTTGCCTGGCTTTGGCGACCTGGGGATATTTCTTGTGAAAATTAAAAGTCTTGATGTAGCGGCAGCTTACAAATATCATCAGACCAAAGGTTACGACGTATCCCCTTTGACTGCCGATCTGAGCCAGATGCCTCATTATTTTATCAGGGATCCCTATGGAAATTACTTTGAAGTAGTAAAGGGCGATTCCTATTTCATGGATGAGAAAAAACCAACCGGCGCCGTTTATGGCGTTACTGTTGGCGTAAGTGATATTGAAAAATCAAAGTCAGTGTACAGTGATATCCTGGGATATAACAAGATTGCATTCGACAAAACGGGTACCTTCGACGACCTGGCATGGTTACCGGGAGGTAATGGCAAATTTCGAAGGATACTGCTCAATCACAGCGATTATAAGAAGGGCAGTTTCAGCAAATTGCTCGGGGCAACCCAGGTAGAACTGGTGCAGGCTCTCGATCGCGCACCCAGGCTGATTTATGAAAACCGTTTCTGGGGCGATCTTGGCTTTATTCACCTCTGCTTTGATGTGAGCGGTATGCAAATCCTGCGAGAAGAGTGCAAATCAAAAGGGTTTCCTTTTACCGTAGATAGTATGGCTTCGCATGATACAGAAGGTTTTGATATGGGTGAAGCAGCCGGGCATTTTTCCTATATAGCCGATCCGGATAGCACGCTCATTGAATTTGTAGAAACACTCAAAGTGCCTGTTTTCAAGAAATTCGGCATCTATCTCAACCTGAAGAAGAGGCATCACCTCAATTCACTTCCCGATTTTGTAGTAAAGGCTTTACGATTTAACCGGTTCAAAGAGAGCAATGAATAAAGCAGAAATTAAGAACCGGCTCATCGAAGAATGTCGTCACAAACTGCTGGAAACCATAACCAGTCTGGAGGCAACAATGGCTGATGCACAGCAGCAGGCCAATGATTATGGACCTCCAAAGGACCGGTACGACTCATTCAGGGCACAATTGATGCGTAGGAGGGATATGATGGCCCAGCAAATGTCGAAAGAGATGCAGGAATTGAAAGTGCTGGATCAGATTGACCTGAAAAAGGAATACACTGCGGTTACCTTTGGGGCAATTATCCTGACCGATGATCAGAATTATTTCATATCCGTTGGCCTGGGAAAAATTGAAATTGATAATGTGATCTTTTTTACGATATCACCCATGGTTCCAATCTGCCAGGCAATGAAAGGCAGGAAAAAAGGGGAGTCTTTTGCTTTCAGGGATAAGAAAATTGAGATAAGGGATATTTTTTAAATAAGTTATGATAAACCAACGACAAGGAACTCAGATCCTCTCCCCGGAAGAACATTTGTGGCCAGTGGCTGTTCACTCGTGGCAATTAATATCAGAACATGTAAGAATAGGAAACTCCGAGAATATATAGATCTTCAGCATCTGCAGTATTGAAACCCCATTCATTCATCCAATAGCAATCAACAATATTGTGTTTGTTCAATGCATATTCAAGACCTGCGGTGGCCCTTAACGCATCAAAATAAGGTGTTTCGCCTATTGGAAGAAATAAAAAGCTCTCTGCGGAAAAATAAGGGTTCAAGGGGAATTTCTTCGTTTTGAAACCAATTTCTAGTTTTGTCCGGTAATACCTTTGGGGAATTCTCCCATTATCAGATGAGCGGATATCCGAAAACTTATATAGGAGACGGTTACGTACCGAAAACCGAAAAGGGTCATATTTCTGTTTCAGTGTGGCATCGAATGCGAAAGTGTGCCCATAGCTTATGTAATCGGGTTTATTTCGTATCACAAACCGGTACATCCCGTCAATCTTAAGGAACTTTGTAATCTTGTAACCAGCTGTGAGGTTAGAATAAGATTTATCCAACCGGCCTGCATTGCTGCCAAAACGGAGGTTTTGTTCATAACTCAGTTCCCAGTGCTTGCTCAGATCTTTTTTGACTGAAATATCAGTCCATAGCTGGAAATCCTTTACCTGTGCCGTTCCGGTTGAAAATATGAACTGGAGCAGGAACAGGATACAACAGGATAATTTCAGGTTAATCTTCATCTTCATCCCCTGAGGCATCATTTCCGTTCAAAACATAGTTGGATACAATACCGCCGGACTTCTCTTCAAAGTACACTCTGAGTGTTACCGAATCCTTCAGGAAACTTACCTTACCAACCTCTATTCTTGATATATCCAGTCCCAATCTGTTCCTGATATCATCAATCAACAGAGTGTGGTTCTCGGGTTTAATATTTTGTACAAGGTCATACTGAACTAATTTATATGTTTCATTAATCCTGTACAAATACCGCTCTTTGATCCAGACTCCCCCAATAATCACCAGGTTCGAAAAAATCAATTCTGCCAGACCAATCTTGTGATTTGCAAGTGCATTTACAACCGAAAGTCCTATAATCATGAATAGGTAGGTCATTTCCTTGATGCCGATCTGGCTGGTTCGGTAACGTATAATTCCAAAGATCGCAAACAGGCCCAAAGCAAGCCCGAGTTTCATTTCCACATTATCAAGGACAAAACAGAGAAGAAAAATAGTATTACCGATTGAAATATAAGTAAACAGATAATCTTTCTTCTTGCACCGGTTATAGTAGAGCAGCTTGCTAAGGGTAAAGACAGAAACGAAGTTTATTACAAAGTAGAAAAGGAGGTAAGGGAAAGCCCTGGAAATTAGCAAAGGCATATCGAAAAGCAGCAAGTTATGGCTTAAAAGAGTGATCATGAACAATTGCGTTTAGTTTTGTTAAGTATCTTATTTTATTCTGAAACAGGTTAGCTTTCAGCGTTGGTTCAAGTAGTGCGCGCCCGATGCAGTATTTGCTGACACTTGAGCCATGTATGCCCAGTTTATGCATAATCAGCTCAAATCCGGTAACCGGTCCGGCCTTTTCTTTCTTTATTTCAATGATGGAAACAGAAGGAAGATTGATGCTACCCTTATCATTCCTGAAACTCAGACCAAGGTCAATGGTAATTCTTTCCAGGCAGGCATCGTTTACCAGTGTAATGCGGTGAAATGTATTTTCAAGTTTTTTCTCTAATCCATTCAATTTATATGGCGTTGCGGCTTCTACTAAAACCTGGCCATACACTCCGTCAGTAGCGCTTCCGTTAAGTTCAACACGCTTTTTTTGGGTACGGCCATTGTTGTACCTTCTTTTTACCTCCAGGAACTGCTCTCCTGAAATCAGGTACTCTCTTTTCCGCACTTTGAAACGATTCTGCCTCCCGTTGTGATGGGCCAGGTACATGACATTGTCGAAGGTATCAAAATATTCAGTACTATATTCCAGCAGTCTCGAAGCATTTATTTCGAGAACACGGTAATCAGCCAGGGCCAATAAAAGAACAGCCTCAATTTTGCTGACGTGCATGATAAATTTCTTCTCAGTTCGATTCAGCAGGTTAACTGAATCCATTTCAGGCAGACTGATTGCTTTAAATTTTGCAAGCAACTGCGCTATATCCTCATACGAAGTGATTTTGCTCTGCATTGTTTGGATTACTTCACAATCACAATATCTTCAACCCTGACCAACTCACTATTCCCTGAAATTTCGACATCCTTAATAACTGCAAATAGTCCTCCAGGTATAAGGCCCGTAGTGTCCTTGGAATAACAAAAAACTTTGTAATTTCCTTTTTGCAGGTGCTCAAACCTATAACTGCCATCATAATTAGTTTTATAACTGTCGCTATACACCGAATCACCACCGTAAATTATAAACACTTCCTCTTTTTGAGCCCAATACACTGCGTTTATATGGGTAAATGTTGAGTTATAATTGAGCACCTTTACCCTGCCTAAAATGGTGGAAGTCCCGCCTGGTCCTGCATCTTTTTTACAAGCAGAAAGGGAGATAAAAATCACAGGTAAAAGGATAAACAAACGCCTCATCGTTTCT
>JANXXZ010000191.1 GCA_025350385.1 Bacteroidales bacterium | reverse complement strand
CTTTACAGAGCCTAATCCTGCAATAAGACCTTACATAATTCAACCAGACACATAAGAATATGGAACTTGTTATATTTGATGATGATTACAATTTAATTATACTTGCAACTATCAACGATGGCGCAAGGTTGGTTAAAGAGGTTATGCCCGACAAGTTCACGGAGTACTTTGAATGCTCTTTTGTAAGTGCCTCGCATGTCTTTCTTAAAAGAGGACATAAAACCACTTTCAACGGCAAGTATTATGCTGCATATGAAGATGTAATTCCAACTATAAGCAAAGAGAACGGAGGTTTTTATTATAATGTCACTTTCGTTGCATTGGAGAATCTTTATCTGTGTGATAGCGTTCTGTGGTTCGATGCAGCGGCCAGAAAAGAGCCTGATTTTACAATCACCGGCACGGCAGATTTATTCTTACAAAATATTATTGAAAACCTGAAACAAACTGACGGAAGAACGTTTGTTGCCGGGGATATGCCTTCAGGTGTTGTGTCGGTACATTTTGAAAATGCAAAGATTAAGGAAGGGCTTGACCTGATTGCTGAGGCATTTAAAACAGAATGGTGGATTGATGATTTGACTATCAATATTTCAGAATGCCGGATAGGTACTGAACTTGAGATTTATTATGATCTTCATCTGGATGAAATCTCACCTTCAAAATCCAGTAAGGGGCTGTTTACTAAGATTTATGCTTATGGCTCAACCCGAAATATACCACTGGCTTATTATTCAACAGTAGGCATAAATATTTCTACCCCAAATCGGTTAAGGCTTCCGGCTGGCCACCCGTTTATTGCTTTATATCCGGGTGAGCGTTCACCGAAAGAAGGAGTTGTCATATTTGAAGATATTTACCCGCGAAGGATAGGTACAATTTCAGACGTTCGAACACTTGAAGTCACTGACAATGCAGTGACAACAACTCTTTATTTTTTTAAGGATAATTCTGTAAATTTTGAAATCAATTCTATCATTCCGGGCGAAACACTTAAATGCGTGTTTCAATCCGGTAATTTAAACGGACGCAATTTTGACATTGAGTATCATCCGGACACGTCAGAATATGAAATTATTTATACATCTGAAAGCGTTGTTATTCCAAACCCTTCACTTGCTCCGGTAGTTGGTGATACTTTCATTTTATATAATTATGATATTACAAAGTTCCCGGACCACTATCTGACCGAATTGAGTGGAACTGTAACAAATATAATTAACCTGTTATCCAACTTCTTTGTTAAGGATATCAATTTGATTTATAACAGCAACTACCTGTTACCAGGCGCAACCCTAAACATTACATTCACATCCGGATTGCTGGACGGAATGACATTTCCGTGCATTTACAATAATGGTAAAATTGGGTATTTTAATATTCTCCCTGATGATGGAAACTTACCAAATGCAACATATAAGCCTGTTATAGGTGATACCTTCACTCTTACAAATATTTCAATTCCGGTATTTTTGCCACAACATCAATATATAATTGATGCTGAACATGATTTGCTTGAAGCTGCTACAAACTGGATAAACAGCCAGGAAAACGAATTTGTATGGGATGTTAAAACACGGTCAATTTATTGTGAGATAAACAATATCGATTTGCCTTTAGGACAGCGTGTTTATTTGAAATCTGAAATTTTCGACAAGCCTTTTTTGAGGATACGAAAGTTTGAAAAGAGCATGACAAATCAATTTGACGCTACCTACACCATTGGAGACTCAAAACCAGTCTCACGCATCAAAGCACTTGAAAGGGCTAAGGCTTCACAGGGCAAAAACGTTTCCGGTGGAAGCGTTACAAATGTTTACAATTCGTATTATCCAGGTGGGGTTCACATACCTAACTTAGGCTCCATATCAATCAAAAATTTCTGGTCGGGTACGTTGGCCGCTTATACAGCACTCGGCACGTGTGATTCTGATACTATTTATTTTATCGAGGAATAGTTATGCCAATACATATAGGAACGTCCTCCAACACTCAAAAGCAGATCACGCTTGGAAGCACACAGATGCAACGAGTATACGTTGGGGATAAGTTGGTGTGGAAGAAGAATATAATATCAACAACTTCATTTCAATTAGAATTTGTTGATATTAATGCAATACAAATTGAGACTATTGAATGGGTATGGGATGAGAGTGGAGAATATCAATATCCTGAATATTCATTTAAACAACTAAATCCCAATTCTGTAGATGATTGGATGTTATTTTTAGGTCCAGATCAGATAACGATATCGAGTGTGTCGGTTAGCAATAATACTGTTACAATAAATTTTACTCAATTTTCTTCGTTATATGTAAACGATAATTCCGGATTTATCACTGCATTTGATCTTAATAATTGTTTAGATGTTTTAGGCATAGAAATTTATGGAAGTAGTATATCGGAAATTCCATACCCGCTACCACCAAACATACTTAACATTTATGTTGGGAATGCTTCAACAATTAATTTTTCTCATAAATTACCCAACTCAATTTGGGCAATACAACTTGTTAGATGCGGAATTACCAGTATTCCAAATAATTCATTTCTGCCTGATAATCTCACATCATTAGGCCTTTATGGAAACTTAATTACAGGAATAGATAATGTAATTACTGCTCCAATTACAGTCTTAGGTTTACAGCAAAACCGCATTACAGAAATAAATTTTGCTAATCTACCCAATACAATTGAACAATTGTATTTAACTTATAATTTTATGACCACAGCAGCACTAGATAATTTGATAATATATCTTATGGATACATCACATATGCCTAATTTTAAACGACTTTCTGTTAATCAGCAAGCGTTTGGATTTTCACCTACACCTTCTATTATATCCGCATTCAGAGCGGCTAGACCAACCGTAAATATTTATACGTAAATGTCTTTTAAAATGTCCTTTAAAAAAAATCACTTCAACAGTAACATTTTGCAGAATGTTGAAACTCGGAAACTCCAAAGGCTTTAAAAAGTTACTTAATAATGTCAATAAAAGCGTGTGCCGGAAACACGCATATTGGTTTAACTTTACAGCAAATTAGATCACAATGAAAGCATTACTCTTTTTATTCGTCATTTTAATTGTTCAGGAATGTTCCAATACTGCCGAAAAAACAGGCTTTACGGGTGTTACATATGCAATAGAAAATCCTGCACCATTAGGATATATTCGAATTTTAGAGGCAAAGAGTGACACTGTTTACGGGCGGGTGATCGGTGGTGTAAATGAAGTATTAGTTGGTGATTCCCTGACCTATGAAATAGTTTATGACAATACAACGGTCAGTAAATACCTTGCTGTTGGGAAGCATACCGGATTTATTACTGTTATGAACGTAAGGGGATTTAATGCGCTTCAACCAGCGGCTTATCCTTTCAAGGTTAAAGTAAGTTTGGGGAATGACTGCTTTTACGGATTGATGAAAATAGCTAAATACCAACAGTGAAATGCTCTATGATGACATAAAAAAGGCTATGCCAAAAGTTGATTCTTGGTGTTACTCGGAATATGGAAAGCATTATACTGAAGATGTCAGAAGTGAAATAATA
>JANXXZ010000168.1 GCA_025350385.1 Bacteroidales bacterium | reverse complement strand
ATTTCGCAAAGTGAAGGATCGCTTTCGGAGCAGTCGGCCAGTTTCCCGGGCAGCCCCGAACCGGAGAGTACATTCTTCCGCTGAACCAGTTCGCGAGCTTTACGGGCTGCGTGGCGGGCTGTAGCGGCTAAAATAACCTTGTTCACAATCATGCGTGCTTCACGGGGATGTTCTTCTAAGTAATAGTTGAGCATTTCAGCTACCAGCTGATCCACTGCGCCCATCACTTCATTGTTTCCCAGCTTGGTTTTGGTCTGACCTTCAAACTGGGGCTCCTGTACTTTAACGGAAATAATAGCAGTGAGCCCTTCGCGGAAGTCGTCACCGGCAATGTCAAATTTTATTTTTTCAAGCATCCCCGATTTCTCGGCGTATGACTTCAGTGTGCGGGTAAGCGCCCGGCGGAAACCGGCAAGGTGAGTGCCGCCTTCATGCGTATTGATATTGTTGACGTAGGAGTGAATGTTCTCCGAAAACGAGGTGTTGTACTGCATGGCAAGTTCCACGGGAATCTCATTCTTCTCGCCTTCCATGTAAATAGGCTCAGGGATCAGTTTCTCGCGTGTTTCATCCAGGTAAATCAGGAAATCGGTTAATCCTTTCTCTGAGTAAAATACTTCCTGGACAAAGTCACCATTGTCGTCTTTTTCGCGTTCATCAATCAGTGTAAGCCTGATTCCACGGTTCAGGAATGCTAATTCGCGTAAACGGGAAGCGAGTATATTGAAATCGTAAATTTCAGTGATAAATATTGTGTTGTCAGGGATGAATGTAACCTGGGTCCCGGTAACATCTGTTTCACCGATCGTTCGGACTGAATAGAGCGGTTTCCCTTTCTCATATTCCTGTTCAAAGATCTTTCCTTCACGGAAAACCGTGACTTTCAGATGGTTTGAAAGAGCATTTACGCAACTTACGCCTACTCCATGCAATCCGCCGGAAACTTTATAGGAACCTTTATCAAATTTACCCCCTGCATGAAGAACGGTCATGACTACTTCGAGAGCTGATTTTTTTTCCTTTTCATGGTAGTCGGTTGGAATACCCCGACCATTATCAGTTACTGTAACTGAATTATCTGCATGAATGAAACAGTCTATTTTGTTGCAATAACCGGCAAGGGCTTCATCAATAGAATTGTCAATGACTTCATATACCAGGTGGTGCAATCCCCTCACCCCGACATCGCCGATATACATGGCCGGGCGTTTCCGCACGGCTTCCAGACCTTCCAGTACCTGTATGTTTTCAGCTGTATAGTTGTTATTTCCGTTGCCATTTCCGTTTTGTTCCGGATCTTTTGTCAATTCATTCATATTCAGTATCTTAACTTAAAAAGTTCAACGCCATGCAAAGGTAGGCATTAGCAATGACATTACCCAGTAAATCCAACCTCAAAACCATGGATTTTATTAACAATTCTTTAAAAAAGTATATCTCATAAATAATTGAAATACAAACAAATACATGTGTATGAAATTGATTCGGTTAAGAGCCGGCAGTAAAGAACAAACATATTAAAAACGGATCGATTTATCGATTAATCAGAGGCTCTGTTTTAGGATGTGAATAATTTACACAATGAGCCTTTTGGCCGATGAGTTTATCGAAGGCGCCAACTTCAACTATGGTATGATATAAAGTTCCGGGACCAGGGAAATCTAAAACGAATAACTCAATCCCGCCAACAAATTCAGCCGGTAGGAAGGATAATTATGCCAGTACAAATGCTGGTTATTCGTGAGATTGTTGAGGTTAAGCCAGAAGGATAGCGCCTTGTTGAAACGGTATTCGGCGCCAAGGCTGATATCGGCCCAGCCGTTAAACTTTGTAGGGGTGGAAGCAATTTTGGGGTTTTCAGGCATATTGGGTACCAGTGCCCAAACCGGCCCGTTGATACCGGCCCGCAGTTTCAGGATGATTTTATCCTGCATATTGTAGGAGGCCGCGAAGGCTGCGTCGTAATCAGGCTTGTACCAGGCATGTGCCTGGCTGCCCAGTTTATAATAGTTGTAGTATCCTCCTGAAAGACTTAGTTTTAATTTTTCAGCTTTCACAAATTCTATCTCTGCTTTCAGTTTCATCACGCTGATGTCATCATATAGCAGGATAAAGGTATTATTGAGCTTTGTGGAAGCGTCAGTGATAAAAAATGGATAATTTTCGAATGTGGTGCTCGAAATACTCCCGTTGAAGTTGAAACTTCGGCTGATGTTACTGTTAAATCCTCCATAGGCCCTGAATTTATTGAAACAGTAACTGAGTACCAGGTTTGGACTCAGGTAGGGATTCTGGTCGCTGAGCGATTTAACGGTCAGCTGTTCAATTCCCCCGTCGATACCGGCATACAATTGCAGGCCTCCTGGAATAAGGTCAAGCTTTGCTTCCAGGATCGGGTAAATATAGGAAGCTGTAGCCGAATCATGGGCAACGTAAATATCGAACCCTGCCTTGAAGCTGTATTCATTATAGTTGGCTTTAATGTAGGGATTGAGAAGGACTATCGTTGTATTGGCTTTTTTACCCGATTCTCTTTGACTAAGCACATTGACTGAAGTGTTTAAGCCGAGTGTTTGTTTCGTGTCAAGGTTGAAGAGATCATATTTTTTATCCAGGTCGGCTGAAACGAGGATATTGTTTTCTTTCACCTTGTACAAATCGGTGAGGTTGTAATAGGACAACCTGATATTGTGGTTGAGTTTGTCCTGGCTCTTGTAAGCGCTGCTGAAGTTCATTTCGCCCCCCACCTGCATATACCTTTGTTTCAGGTCATCCTTGCTGATCACAGTATCATGGAAATCCGATGGTTTATAACCGTATAAATGCAAACCTTCGCGATTGAAGAATACTTTGCCTGAAAGTGTATGTTCCGGGAAGTATTTTTGCCCGAACATTTCAACAACCTGGTTCGAATTTGCTGACGGTCCGTAGTCCTTTATGTTGCCGGATGAAGACAGATGTTTCATGTGAACACCCAGAAGGTAGCTCTTTGAACGAAGCGAACTGGCGAATAACTCCCCATAAAGAGTGGAATAATTACCGATTCCGCCTTTAATATAATTCCGGTAAATTTTTGAAAGGGGCTCGGCGACAAGTTTCACCGCCGGTAATGGATCGATATCCAGTTGAATGCCGGCATCATGGGGCATAACAGTATAAGTCAATACCGGAACGGTTGTATTGGTGTCGGTGATTGCAGGATTCTGGTTGATTTTAAACGCATCAGGAATAATTGGGTCGAAAGTGGCAATAACGGTGATTTCTTCGTTATAGGTCTTCGACTGGGCAAACGCAACCTGGCTGTAAAACAGTGAACCAACGATACCTGCCGTTACAATGAGCAATTGGAATTTATAATGAACCTTTATCATAATCTGTATGGAATAGGGTTATAAAAACTACTATTATTCAGGTTTGCTCTCCGCAGATTTTTTCTCCGATTCAAGGATTGCATTCAGCTTATCACGCGCAATAAGCACTAGGTCCTGTCCTTCATAATTGTCGATGATGCTTTGCAGGGTTTGTTTTGCCTGGAAACTGTTATCCTTTTTCAGATATACATCCGAGAGGAGGATGAATCCCCTTG
>JANXXZ010000165.1 GCA_025350385.1 Bacteroidales bacterium | reverse complement strand
AGAAAATAGATGAAAAACCTGTTGAATTCACCTTCGGCAAAGAGAATTACAGGTTGCTTTTTATTGGCCTGGCTTTTATTGCGCTAGGTTTTATCCTGATGGTTGGTGGCGGATCGAAAGATCCTAAGGTTTTCGATGAGTCAATTTTCGATACTCAACGGTTAACAATTGCTCCCTTATTAATCCTGGCAGGATTTGTTATCGAAATTTTTGCCATTATGAAACGGCCGAAGGATTAGTATGACCTGGTTTCAAGCAGTTATTATTGCGATTGTCGAAGGTATTACTGAATTCCTTCCGATTTCTTCCACGGGTCATATGATCATTACCGAGGCGTTGCTCGGGATGAAAATCGATGAGTTTACGAAAGCCTTTACGGTGAACATCCAGTTTGGCGCAATACTTTCGGTAGTAGTCCTGTATTGGCGGCGTTTCCTTCAAAGCTGGACTTTTTATCAGAAACTTTTCGTCGCCTTTCTTCCGGCAGCTGTTATTGGTTTCCTGGCTGGGGACTTTATTGATAGCCTGCTCGAAAATGTAATGGTGGTCGCCATTATGATGCTCGCTGGCGGAATACTGCTTTTATTTGTCGATAAATGGTTCAGTAAAGAAGCAGATAACCAGGAAGTTACCTATCCGAAAGCATTCAAAATAGGTTTCTGGCAATGCATTGCCATGATTCCGGGAGTATCACGTTCAGCCGCCACGATTGTTGGAGGTATGCAACAGAAACTCAGTCGTAGCAATGCCGCCGAATTTTCATTTTTCCTGGCCGTCCCAACAATGGCTGCTGCTTCAGCCTATAAACTGCTCAAGGATTACAAAATCTTCACTTTGGATAATCTTGGTATCTTGCTGGTCGGAAATATAATTGCATTCATTGTTGCCATGATTGCCATCAAAACCTTTATCACCTTCCTTCAAAAGCATGGCTTTAGGGTTTTCGGCTGGTACCGCATTGTAGTCGGTATTGTTCTGATTGTACTCCTTTTAATGGGAGTTGATCTGAAAGTGATCTGATTATTTCTTCATTATATCCAAGTACTTATTTAGTTTGGAGTTTTTCTTTGAACACCAAATAATAAATATCATATAACACTTAATATTAAATGATTTTGTGAGGGGAATGACTTAGTCATTTTTAATTATATGTTTAATGTTTATCATTTTATCACATAATACCTTATAAACTGTGTTCGACTTCGAAAAAGGAGAGATCCTTCTTGTTAACAAACCTTTCCGCTGGACATCTTTCGATGTAATCGGTTCCATCCGCTATTTTTTCAAGAAGGAACTGGGACAGAAAAAATTCAAGATCGGCCATGCCGGCACCCTGGATCCCTTGGCCACCGGGCTTTTGATCCTTTGTACCGGACCTGCCACCAAACGGATTGAAGAATTTAAGAATTTTGACAAAGAATACACCGGAACTTTTGTGGTAGGCGCAACCACTGCATCGTTCGACCTGGAGAAGCCGGTTGACGAATCATTTCCCACAGGTCATATAACGGAAGAACTTATTGTAAAAGCCGCGCAAAGCCTTACCGGGGATATTCAACAGATACCTCCAATTTTCTCTGCAATAAAGATCAATGGTAAACGAGCGTATAAATATGCCCGTAAGGAGCAGGAGGTTACTATGGTGGCCCGCCCGGTTACCATCTCCGAATTTGAAATCACCCGGATGGCCTTGCCTGAAGTTGATTTCCGCATTGTTTGCAGCAAGGGAACTTACATCCGTTCCCTGGCCCGCGATTTTGGGCTGGCTCTTAAAAGTGGCGCCCATCTGACCGCTCTTTGCCGTACGCGTGTCGGTCCTTACAAACTGCAGGATGGCTATGAAGTGGACCAGCTAAAAACTGCCATACGGACACAATTCCTGGTTGAACCGCCGGCAGAGGTTTGAAATCAAATACATCTGTTTGAATCAAACTATTTCCGACCTTTGATGTTCCCTGTTCAGGGTTAATCATTCGTCTATGAAAGCAAAAAAATCCCTGCCGAAAAAATCCCTGCCATATTTGATCTTGATGATTGTTGCAGTTCTGGCGATAACCTTGCAGAAACTGGATAGCAGCCGCATTCATTCCCGTTCAGCCTATGAAAAATACCTTCACACCCTGGCATTGGCTTACCGGCATAATTCTGAAGTTACGGAAGAAAAGAGAATAAAAGCTGACGAGCCTGACATGGCCGCTTTACAGGAATACTTTATGACCATGGACCCTGTTGAGAAAAGAGTCCCGGCAGAGCGTCTGACCACTGCTTTCATGAAGATGCAGCAACTACACACCAAATCAACATCCTACCAACTTCAGTGGACAGGGACATCAGCCGAAATGGGCGGACGTACCCGCGCAATTATGTGGGACCCAAACGATGCTACAGGTAAAAAAGTTTGGGCAGCCGGGGTAACCGGTGGTTTATGGTACAACCCGAATATTACATCTGATATCTCTCTCTGGCAACCTGTAAGTGATTCCTGGCAAAACCTGGTGATCAGCTGTATCACTTATGATCCCAACAACCCCATGATTTTTTATGTGGGGACAGGCGAGGCTCAAACAGCACTTATCACTTACCGTGAATCTTCCGGAAAGGGTGTTGGTATCTGGAAAACTATGGATGGGGGACAGACATTTACCTTGCTTACTTCAACCTCCGGCTTTGCGTATGTTACTAAAATAGTTGTAAAGAACGAAAGCGGAAACAGCACTGTATATGCAGGGGTCGTTTCCGGAACTTATAAAGGATCACCCTGGCAAAGCCAGCCCAGTGACGGGCTTTTCCGTTCTGCCGACGGTGGCGGAAGCTGGCAGCAGGTGCTCCCTGATATTACTGGGACAACTGTACCTTATTCCCCAAGCGATGTTCAATTGGGTGCTGATGGCCGCATTTATGTGGGAACTATGCCAAATCTTGACAGGAATGGCGGGGCAACTATCCTTTATTCTGACCTTGGCACTCCCGGAAGTTGGAGCGAATATATTGATATGAGGCTTTTAATAGAGATGGACCCGGTAAATAACAAGCCATACAGGGTAATGATCGCCCCGGCGCCATCGAACTCAGATATTGTATATGCTGCAGTTTCGGCAGGAACGGTTTCGGCTGGCGCCAACCCGGTGTATAAAGGCTATTATGTGCTGAAATCAACGGATAAGGGAGTTACCTGGAATATGATCAACACGCCAGACGGTGGCGGTGACTGGGCAAACCTTGCCTGGCATGCAATGGCTATAGCCGTGGATCCGAATGATCCCTCAAAAGTATATGCCGGCGGTCTTGATATGTGGCGGACCACAAATTCAGGTTCAACCTGGGATCATCTTTCGGATTGGTCGTTGATGTATTACGGTGGGGGCGATGCCTATATTCATGCCGATCAGCACATTATTGCCTATAAGCCCGGATCGTCCTCAACCATGCTTTTTGGCAGCGACGGCGGGGTTTTCTATACCGAATCAGGGAATAGCGCTTTTCCGGTATTCATTCAAAAGAACAAGAATTACAATACACTGCAGTTCTATACCTGTGCCATGCATCCCGGGGCCGGTCAGAAAAAGTACCTGGGCGGCTTGCAGGATAACGGAACGCTGCTTTATAACGGAACCGCCCTTACGATAAATGATATGATTGACGGAGGCGATGGCGCGGGTTGTTTCTGGGACCAGGACGAAAGTAATATCTACCTGACCTCTTATTATTACAACCGGTATACGGTTTTTAACAATGGCGCTGCGGTAAGCAGCATCGATAATCAAAGCGGTGTATTTATCAACCCTGCCGATTATTACAGTGCAAAGAATACACTTTATGCCAATGGGGTTGATTTCTGGGGAGCCAATGCTAACAAGTTGCTTAGAGTGCCAAATATTCCTCAGAACGGTAACGGAAGTTTTATCAACTCCGGCGCAATAACTGACGGATATTTCTCTCATGTAAAGGTTTCTCCTTTTTCGACCCCTGCCGGCACGACCCTTTTCCTGGGAACGGTTTCAGGTAAGCTGTTCAAGCTTACCAACGCGCAGGCAACTCCAAATGCCACGGACATCGGCAGCCCTGCATTCCCTCCTTCCAATATTTCAAGCATAGCAGTGGGAGGATCGGAAGATACCTTACTCGTTACCTTCAGTAATTACGGCGTCTCATCAATATGGCAAACCTGTAATGGGGGACTGGATTGGCGCGAAGTGGAAGGGAATTTACCGGATATGCCCGTGCGTTGGGCGATCTATCAACCACAGAACAGCCGGCAGGCATTGATAGCCACCGAATTGGGTGTTTGGTCGACAAGCAACCTCCAGGATCCCAATGTAATCTGGCAGCCACAGACAACAGGCATGGCCAACGTGCGGGTGGATATGCTTGTACTGAGAGCTTCGGACAATACGGTTCTTGCTGCCTCGCATGGAAGGGGATTGTTCACCACTACTTTTTCGTACGACCTGACAACCGGTACTCCTGAATCAGAGCAAGCAAGCTTCACTGTTTATGCAGGTTCAAACAGAG
>JANXXZ010000161.1 GCA_025350385.1 Bacteroidales bacterium | reverse complement strand
GCAGTTGGCCATTTTGAGGATGAACTAGTACTTTTTATTAACTGTGAGGACCCGAATATCCCCAGCTCACTTTGTGTCCAGGCTAATTTCGACACCCGACAGTTTGGCCCGGTACAACCCATGAGTGTTTACCTGGAATCGAATTCCTACCAGCGCATTCATGATGCAGACACGCGGATATCATACAGACAACGCATCCAGGAAGAGATGAACACGGATGTGATTGCAGCCATGCTCAAGGATTTTACTCTAAAACAAAAACTTCACCTGGAAAACCTGGCAGCTTCAGGGGATAATTCCCCACGCTGGGAGCCTTCGTGGGAACATCCCTGGGAAGGTTAAAGGCTTGAGGAGAGGATTTTGAGATTAACAGAGTTTACTTGTTAAAGAATTATTATTGGGTGTGAATTGAACTGGTAAATACATACAACTCTGTTTCTTTCATCTCAAACAAAAGGAAGTCTTTTGCTGGCGACTTTGAACGGGAAAGGATTTCTTCAAATACAATCACCTGCAAGTCTTCTCCGGGTGGATTTTATTTTACACCAGGTTCCTGACAGAATTAATACGACTTTGAAAGCCTGATTAATGTATTATACAGCAGTAATTAAGCGGATTTACAAAATCCGGTATAAAGGATTATAGTTCTGTTTGTTCCTTTCTATTTAATTGAGAAAGCGAAGCGATGCCGCTGATCCCGCCCACATTCATACCATCGAGGGCTGAACTGGGGACAATTATCATCGAACCTATTTTTAATCCTTCACCTATGAGGTTCATGGCTCTTAATTGCAATGCTACCGGATTGCTCATATAAGATTCGCTGGCTTTGGCAAACTTTTCGGCAATTTCGGTTTCGGCTGTTCCCAGAATAACCCTGGCCTGGCGTTCCCTTTCGGCCTGGGCTTGTTTACTCATGGCGTCAGATAAACCCTGGGGAATGGTAATATCTTTTATACCCACAGTCTGACAAGTAATTCCCCATGGATTCGTGTTCTCGTCCAGCAATTTTTGAAGGTCTTCCGCAATTTTAACCCTCTCCTGTAACAAATCAGCCAATTCATGTCGCCCGATAATATCTCTCAAACCGGTTTGAGCAATGTATTGAACAGCTGTCATGTAATCTGCCACCTCAAGTGCTGCTTTTTCCACATCCCAGACAGTCCAGTACAAAGTGGCAACCACATTCACCGGCACCGTATCCTTGGTTAATGTTTGATCCGCTTTAAAATCAGTCACCCTTACCCGTTGATCGACATAATCTATTACACTATCAATAATCGGCACAATAAAAAATAGTCCGGGGCCCTTTAATCCAATGTATTTACCCATCCGTAACAGAACCGCTTTTTCCCATTGATCAGCAATTTTTATGGAGCTGGTAATGAGTAAAGTCATGACCAGCAACACAACAAAGAGTTTAATGTCAAGATAATTTTCCGAGAACAAAACTGCTAATATCGCAGATACGATGATTAATACAGTTACCGAAATTAAGTTAAATAAATTTTTCGTTTTCATAATTACTTGTTATTAAGGTTGTTATTAAGGTTGTCATTTTGTAGCCTGGCTATTACATCTTCTTTCGAAAACCCATAGGTGTAAGCAACCGTTAAAAATTGCTTACAGATGTCCTGAATTTTTTTTTGTTTTTCTTCTTCGCTCAGGACAACCCCATTGGCATTGATAAATGTGCCTGATCCCTGCTGAGTATCAAGAATACTCAGGATTTCGAGTTCTTTGTAAGCTTTGGCGATAGTATTCAGGTTTACCTTAAGCTCCACCGCCAAAGCCCTTACCGTTGGAAGTTGCTCTCCGGTTTTTAAATTACCGGAAGCAATTCCAAATTTAATTTGGTCTATGATCTGCCTGTAGAAAGGCGTTCCGCCACTCGGGTCTAAAATAAAGGTTATCATTGTAGTATTATTATGTTGTATTAATTATATAGTACAAATATACAACAGTTTTTTAAAATCCGACAAATAATCAAAAAAATATTTTTATTGCTTGTATAGATTGAATCTTTCTAATATTGGTTTATCACAGGAAGTGTTTTAGCTTGCCTTTAAGGGTAATAATAAACTTGAGGCCTGAGGACAGCTTGAAAATCCTGCTATTTTAACTATCGTCGACTTTTCGCAATCGAGTAAAAACAAACGGATGTATGTGGTTGATCTTCAAAACAAAACGTTATTATACAATACGTATGTTGCGCATGTAATAAATACAAAAGAGGGATATGCCAGCTCTTTTTCGAATTTTTCGGGTTCCTTGAAAAGTAGTCTGGGGTTTTATATAACAAAAAATCAAACTATTGGACCGAAAGTCGGGTTATCACTCATTATCAGGGGGGGGGTGAGAAAGGATTCAATGATAATGCAATCAGTCGTCAGATCATTATACACGGTGCTGCTTATGCAACTGCAGAATTTATAACGAAAACAGGACGGCTTGGAAGAAGTTATGGTTGCCCGGCCCTGCCTCCTGACCTGATAAAGCCGGTTATTGCCAGCATTCAGAAAGGATGCTGTTTGTTCATTTATCAGCATGACAAGGATTTCCTCCTTCATTCCATGCTGATTAACTGATTACCCGGGCAAGGTTATACAGTTAAATGTTTAACTGCTTTGCTCCCGGCAAAGTCAGCACCGTCGTTATATTCCTCATCATAAACATATCCTCATTATTTGACTGTTATTACCGACTGGTCAAAAGCATGTCCCAATAGAAGAATAACAAAGAACCCGCTTTGAAAGGAAGTGATCGAACAGCAATGGTCGATGTTACCCCTGACTCAAATGATTTGGGCAAAAGAGAAGATAACATATCGAAAGACGAAAGTGAATTGAGCAGAATTCTGGAAGAAAATATTTACTGGCAGGAGGCTGACGAATAAATTTATCTTTTAAGAGCTTCCAAAGGCTTCGGCACTGTATGAGATAGACCGCCTGCCAGTTCGTCGTTAAAAGTTGTGGGAATATTGTTGGCTTCAGTCCGTTCTTTCCATGTAAGATGCTGTAATCCGTCATCTTTCCTGGCCATGGTGATGCAATTTTCCACCGGACAAATTAATGAGCATAAATTACAGCCAACACAGTTTTCCTCGTTAATACGGGGAGTTCTGTTGGTGATATCCAAGTCGAGTTCTATGGCTTGGTGCGCTCCGTCTTCACACGCAATATAACACAGCTGGCAGCCGATACATTTTTTTTCGTCAATAGTAGCTTTGACACTATAGTTGAGATTGAGTTCTTCCCAGTGTTTTACGTTAAGAAGAGCTTTGCCGACAAAATCATTTATAGTTGAAAATTCATGTGATACCATGTATTGTTCCAGTCCCGAATTCATTTCACGGATAATCCCGAAGCCGTAGTGCATTACTGCCGTACAGACCTGCAACGATGATGCCCCTAATAAAATGAATTCTACTGCATCGCGCCAGTTTTCGATTCCCCCGATACCGGAAATGGGTAACTGAACCAGGGGATGCTGGGCGCAGTTTTTTACCATATT
>JANXXZ010000138.1 GCA_025350385.1 Bacteroidales bacterium | reverse complement strand
GACAATGGACAATTGACAATGGACAATGGACAAAGGGACAAAAGGAAGATGACAAAAGGCAAAAGGAAGAAGACATTAAATATAAGACATCATTATTGAGTGACAAGGGAAGGAAGATTAAATTCTGCTTTATTTCAATTGCCTGCTTTGAATGTCCTTTATTCACTGATACATACTAACAATTTATAATAGTTTTCTTTCATGCAACGGGTACTTCTTGAGCTTTATCTTGCAAATCCACGGGAACTCGATGAGAAATCCATTGAGGGGCTGTGGCAGTTGGTGAAGGAATACCCTTATTTTCAAACTGCCAGGATACTGCTGGCAAAAAGTCTTCATAATTCAACCCACGACGCCTATCCATTGGCATTACGCCTTGCAGCGGCATATGCCGGCGACCGTAGTCTTCTGAAAAAATTAATCAAAGGACCTTCCATTCAACCACCTGATCTTGAAGAACTTCCTGTTGCCACCCTAGCGCCTGGTAGTGGTGAACTTGAATTGATCGGAAAGAAAAATATACCTGGGTCGGAACCAGTAGCCGAACAGGAAACTAAAGAGGAAATAAAATCACATTCGGCATCGGAATCTCCGGTTGTTTTTCCACCCGGTGAAATGGAAGTAACTGGAGAAATTGCTATAATTGATTCCACCCCAAAAATGATTGAGCTGATCCGGAGCAGTTTGTCAGAGATTGAACACTTCCGGGAAGAAAATATTGAGCCGCATATACCACTAACAAACACTCATAGATCAGAAGAAACGCCGGGAGCGGAATCTCTTTCAAGAACCGAACTGGTTGATAAATTTCTCAGGAATGAACCCAGGATAAGTGCACCCCGCAAGGAATTTTTTAATCCTGAAGACCACGCCCGCCAGGGTTCCATTGAACATGACGACCTTGTAACGGAAACATTAGCCAGGATTTTTGAAAACCAGGGCCTCACCCAGAAGGCAATAAAAATTTATGAAAGACTGATGTTGCTTATTCCCGAAAAAAGCAGTTACTTTGCATCCCGCATTGAAGAATTAAAACAAGGACGTAAGTAATTCATTTTTAACAACATAAAAATTATCCCATGACTGCATATATTTTTGTTTCGGTACTGATCCTCATCGCATGTATATTATTAACACTGGTAGTTCTGGTTCAGAATTCAAAAGGAGGTGGTCTTGCTTCAAATTTCTCCTCTTCGAACCAGTTTATGGGCGTTCGGAAAACAGCTGATTTTCTTGAGAAAATGACATGGACACTTGCGATCATTTTACTTTCTCTCAGCCTGTTATCTATTTTCGTAATCCCACGTAACCGTGGAACCCAGGGCAAGGCCGATACAGAACTTCGTTCAACCATTGACGAGAAATCAGCACCGGTTCAGGATTATCAACCTAATCCGGCTGAAAAGAAAAAATAACAGTTTCTGTGCAAAATAGTTGAATGTCAGAATGTCACCCACATTCTGACATTTTTTTTAACAGAATGGAATCTATCATCTATATCCTTCAAGTAATCATAGCATGTCAGATAATGGCAGAAAATGTCAAATACTGTCAGGCTTTCAGTTGATTCTGTTAAAATGTCGCTCAAAAGGTCTTAAACAGGCTTTGGCATGAAATGTGAACAAGGCTATGTACTCACTTTTAATAATTAATCAATCATTTAACATAAAACGAATCAAACATGGCACAGGTAAACGTAAAACCTTTGGCAGACCGCGTGTTGGTTGAACCGGCTTTAGCCGAGCAAAAAACCGCCGGTGGAATCATTATTCCCGATACCGCTAAAGAAAAACCGCAAAAAGGCTCCGTAGTGGCCGTTGGTAGCGGAAAGAAAGATGAACCGATGACCGTAAAAGTCGGCGACCAGGTTCTGTATGGCAAATACGCCGGAACTGAGATTAATGTTGATGGTAAAGACTACCTGATCATGCGCGAAAGCGATATTCTTGCTGTCATCTAATAAATTCTAACATCTAAAAGGTTTAAGAAATGAAATCATCAAAAGAAATTATTTTCGAAATAGAAGCCCGCGACCGACTTAAAAAAGGTGTGGATGCTTTATCAAATGCTGTTAAAGTAACCCTTGGCCCCAAAGGGCGCAATGTTATTCTTGAGAAAACCTATGGCGCCCCCGTGGTAACCAAGGATGGTGTGACAGTTGCTAAAGAAATTGAACTGAAGGATTCCGTTGAGAACATGGGAGCACAGATGGTGAAGGAAGTGGCTTCAAAAACTGCTGATATCGCCGGTGACGGTACAACTACCGCAACCGTCCTGGCTCAGTCCATTATTGCCACAGGCCTTAAGAATGTGACCGCAGGTGCCAACCCCATGGACCTGAAACGCGGAATTGAGAAAGCTGTGATAGCTGTTGTAGCTCATTTGAAACTGCAGTCAAAGGAAGTTGGCGACAGTATTGAAAAAATCGAGCAGGTTGCCAGCGTTTCGGCTAATAATGATGCCATGATTGGTAAACTTATTGCCGAGGCAATGGGAAAAGTGAAGAAAGAAGGCGTAATCACCATTGAAGAAGCAAAAGGCATGGAAACTACTGTGAAAGTAGTGGAAGGAATGCAGTTTGATCGTGGTTTTATCAGCCCTTACTTCATCACCGATGCTGAAAAAATGACGGCAGTATATGAAACTCCTTACATCCTGATCCACGATAAGAAAGTAAGTGGAATGAAGGACCTGCTTCCTATCCTCGAAAAGGTAGTTCAAACCGGTCGTCCTTTGCTTATTATTGCCGAAGATGTTGAGAGTGAAGCTCTTGCCACCCTGGTAGTAAATAAGATCCGGGGTTCACTCAAAATTATTGCTGTTAAAGCTCCGGGGTTTGGTGATCGGCGCAAAGAGATGCTCCAGGATATCGCCATTCTTACCGGCGGAACAGTCATTTCGGAAGAACAAGGTTACCGTCTTGAAGACGCAGATCTTTCCTACCTTGGACAGGCTGAAAAAATCAGCATTGATAAGGACAACACCACTATTGTAAGCGGTAAAGGTGAAAAAGAAGGTATTACTGCCCGTATCAGCCAGATCAAAGCACAGATTGAAAGTACAACCTCTGATTACGATCGCGAGAAACTGCAGGAACGCCTTGCCAAACTGGCCGGCGGAGTTGCTGTAATCCAGGTAGGTGCTGCAAGCGAAGTGGAAATGAAAGAAAAGAAAGACCGTTTTGACGATGCGTTGCATGCAACCCGTGCTGCCATCGAAGAAGGTACTATTCCCGGTGGCGGAGTTGCTTATATCCGCGCTATTGCTGCTCTGGATGGCCTGATTGGTGAAAACCAGGATGAAGATCTTGGAATCAAGATTGTGAAACGTGCACTGGAAGAACCGTTGCGCCAGATTGTTGCCAATGCAGGTCTCGAAGGCTCAATCATCGTACAGACTGTTAAAGAAGGTAAAGATGACTTCGGATTCAATGCCCGCACCGAAACCTATGAATACTTGTATTCGACAGGTGTAATTGACCCTACTAAGGTAGCCCGAGTAGCTCTCGAAAATGCAGCTTCAATAGCAAGCATGCTTCTCACCACCGAGTGTGTTATTTCAGAAGTAAAAGATGAAAAGGAACCAGCTATGCCAAATCCTGGTATGGGTGGAATGGGTGGAATGTATTAAGAAACACCCGTTTCTGTAATTATATTGAGCAGCCCCGCCGAAAACGGGGTTGCTTGCTTTATAGCATTCTTGTTTAAGGAAGATGTAGGAAAGAGTTACGGGTTTGTTTTTCCCGACACTGATTTGTTCTTTACCTGTATCTCCTGACTTGAGACAGTAAATGAAATTTCAATAGCAGTCAATATCGCTGGCATCCGGTACGAGGATGCAATAGTTTCTTTGCTGATCTTATCCGCTCTGTATCATTTATTCAGATACCACGGATTACCTGATTTTCAAAAACACTTCCCAGTATTTTTCCTTGTTCATGTCCGACCAATGTATAATCATGTGCCGGTATTGATAGGTTTGGACCTGGCAAAACAGGGTCAGCACGATGGCAACAGAAAAATAGGCGTTTCTGATCCAGCCTTTCGGCAGGTTATAAAAAGCTGTTGCTAGCAGAATTGCAAAAAATGCATAAAAATCAATGAACACCCGCTGTGAAAAGCTTCCGCCATAAAACCACATGTGCCATGATGAAAGTATGTAGGTTAGCAACAGAAGGAAAATAGCCAAAGAAGTGGCAGCAAACCTGCTTTGCCGCCAAAGGTATACAAAACCCAGGAGTGACAGGAGGATCATTGGCGTATAGACTAAGAGTCCTTTACGGTAGCTGATCAGCATGTCAAGAAAATGGGGCTTCAGGAAATCAAAACCTTCACCTGGGTATGAATACACGAAAAAAGTTCCTGTTTGTATCTTATAAATTATCAATTGGATGGAACCAACAGCTAGGAACGCAATGAAACCCAGGAACAGGAGAACCTTGTGTTTCAGCATGCTGGTGAAACAATCTTTTATTTGCCTGAAACCGCCTGAAATAAAAGGTATGCTAAATATGATAACTATGTTCACAGGCCGGATAAGAACGATAATACCCAGCAGAAAACCGGCATAAAGAAGCAGCCTCTTATCATGCTTCAGGGAATACTTCCTGACACATAGGAGGAAGAAATTTATTACAGCAAAGGAATACAAATGCGACATGCTGTACTCCGTTAAGGTGTAATAAAAGAGGCTTGTTCCAAAGGTCATACATGCCAGGGTAAAGGCAATCCACTTTTCAGCAATCCTGTATGTACGCAGAATTTTTCGCATAGCTATCAGACCGACCAGCAGATATAATAACGCCCCGATATGAATCCAAAGCATGTAATAGTAGCTATATCCATCGGCAGCTGTGCCGGAAATGAGTGTGTTAAGATGCCCCATCCCGAAGAACGGCATCATGCAAAATGCAGTTCCGGAATAGTATTTATTAATCGTCTTGTTTTTAAAGGACCGGAGATATTCATAATTGAGATCGGGATTGTAATAGGTAACCCGCTCAATGGTATTATAAAATCCGAAACTGAGGTCATGGTAGATGAAGATGGCAGGCAGGTAGGCATAATATCCTTTCCCGTCGGCTTCCATGCTTCCATTGGCATAATCCTTCTTCAGGTTAATGTTTGAAACGGCAAGCAAAGTCACCAATACAATTGCGTACGGGGCAGACTTGTAATAGTTGGCTCTTTTTAAGATACCAGCTTGCCGGGATTGGAGTTGCATTACTAACGGGGGATTTGTTCCTGCGTTTCGGTAAAAGTACTCATTTGCAGTCTAATCCGGATATTGAATTATTTTCCGATAACAAATGAACTATTCCAGGGGTATCAGTTTTCCATCACCGGTTATTGTCCCTGATATTTGAGGAGGCTTCCCTTTATAATAAATGTTGCCTAAGCTTTTAATTTCGTATTCGAGGAGACTAGTAACATTAATATAACAGTCGTTGGTGCCGCTGTTACTCATGAAAGTGTTTTGGGTTTGAAGGTTCAGGCAGTGGAAAGGCCCGTAACTTCCAGCAAAAATAAAATTGCTTCCGCTGAATCCTGAAATATTCAGATCGGTTGATCCTTTGGTTAGTGCGAGATGCGATAAGCCGGTTTTTATACACAGATTAATATAACCTGAACCGCCATATGAAGTAATGAAGATGGAATCTTCGCGGATCGTGTCATTATTGGATATAGTGCCGGTACTTTCGTAATTGATTTTCAGAAAATGAGGAGCCGTAACCCGGGCTACAATTTTTTTATCATACGAGCGCAACCAGTTGAATTTGTTGTTATTGCGAATCGTAAGCGTACTATCTGAAATGTCGGTATCAATTCCCGGCAGTAAGTTTTCACCGCCTTCGAGCGTGATACTGTAAGCCGGACCCTGGGTGAGTACCAGATCAATGTTGTTTTCAAGTTTAACTGTAGCAAAATCTTCATTGACTGCCCGTTCGATGGTGACTATTTTCCCGGTGGTTTTCAGGAAATCGAAGACATGGTCTTTTTTACATGAAACCATGATTAGTCCGCAGAGTAGCAGGACAAGGAAAGATAACCTGGCCTTCCGGAGCCCAGTAATCCGGTTTATATATCTGGTTTGTTTATGCACTGTTTTTATTTCTTTTTATAGTAATACAAGGGTAGTCTGTATCCCACGCCAATGCCAACAAAATCGGCCTGGGCAAAATGAGACCTGAGGGTAAGGGTAGCAAAAAACTGCTGAGTTACCTGGTATTGCAAACCTACTTTGAAGTAAACAATACTGGGCCGGATTACTCCGCTCACATATACTCCAACGTTAAACATATAGGAAAGTTTCGACATGCTGAGGTCATACGCAGCATTGACACCTATCCGCATCAGCTGGATGTTGTGCTTGTAAGTAATATTTTCGAGTTTGGCAAAATAGGGATCAGCATTGTCCTTCGTAAAATCGAATCCAATACCGACCTTGCTTTTAAACGAAACCGGTTTGAATATATTGCCGAACATGTTGTAAACCATGAAGGTGCGGCCATTCTCACTGCCCATGTCCTTGTAAGCTATGGTTGCACCCAGATCAAGGCTTACGGATTGTTTTCCGTCAAATTCAAATTTGTAGAGTTCGGGAAGCATTTTGCGATCAACATAGGTGTTTTCCTTGCTCAACCGGTATGCGAACGCCAGGTTTACTGAAGGAATATTAATGCCAAAGTTAGGAGTTTTAGTCGATCCGTTCGAAAAATGCATGAGCGACAAACCAATTGCCGTATTCATCCTGGGATTGAAACGCCACCGGTATTCAACCATGAAGTTGGCTGCAGCATTTACATGAGAACCAATGGCAAGGTATTTATAGTTTTTGATCCGGTCAAAACGTTCCGTCAGATAGGCAAGTCCAAGCCCAATCCTGAAATTCAGTTCGTGTTTTAAATCCCTGACAAGAGGATAGTTTACATAAGGAAATATTGCGTGAGCGTTTCCCAGCAGAGGTGAATTGCCTAAAGGCGAATACCAATAGCTTAATCCAATGAACGGATAGCTGTACATTCTTTGCCAGCTGTATTCCCCGTAGGTCTCTTTGCCGAGGTTGATTTCAAAGGCCGGGAAATGCGAATTGAAAATCTGCATCTCAAGGTGGTGATTGATCAGGAAACCATAATTGATCCTTCCTTCGAGTAAAAGATTGGAGCCGCGGAACTTATGCTGGGCATTAACATTCATGCTGAGCATTGCCATGCAGGTAGCTATGATCACAGGAAGAAGTATACATCGATTATTTTTGCTTGCTGAAAGGCGCATTTATAAAGGGTTCAAAAAAAAATAGCCTCGGGGGGCTATTAAAGTAACGCAAAGTTAGCCGGATTCTTGTATAGGCAATTGTTAATTTGTTATCCTTTACTAGAATAAATGATATTGGATAGATTCTCGGAGGATGGTTATGGCAGAAAAGTGATATCGGACAGCTCAATATTAGTCGAAAAAATTTGGATTTACAGGTAGTTGTGAGTAGAGAATCTTGGATTTACAAGATTCCGGGATTCCGGTTTCTCAGCTTTAAAAGTTATTTATTTTATTCGCAGATTTTACAAATCCGGTCAATCTCTTTCTATTCTGTCGTTTGTTCAGTTGTACTTATGTTATTCAGGATTGCACAATCGCGTACCTTTGCAGAAAACCGGATTCATGGACAAACGAATAACTGAATTTCAGCGCCTTTTGGATATAATAGATGAACTAAGGGCGAAATGCCCCTGGGATAAGGAACAAACCTTCGACAGCCTGCGTCATCTCACTATTGAGGAAACGTATGAATTATCTGATGCTATCCTGGAAAAGGACCTCGAAGAAATCCGCAAGGAACTTGGTGACCTTATGTTGCATATTGTTTTTTACTCCAAACTGGGTGAAGAGGCCGGTGCTTTTGAGATTTCAGGTGTACTAAAGGGAATTAACGAGAAGCTGATTCACAGGCATCCGCACATATTTGGCGATGTAAAGGTTAATACGGCCATTGATGTGAAAGATAACTGGGAACGGATCAAACTGGACGAAGGTCGCACGTCGGTGCTTGAAGGGGTACCAATGTCGCTGCCTGCTATGGTAAAGGCTTACCGGATACAGGACAAAGCCCGTGGAGTAGGGTTTGACTGGGAAAACGTAGGACAGGTCTGGGCCAAGGTTGAAGAAGAGATTGGCGAACTGAAGTATGAGCTGGCCAACGAAAATACCCCTGAAAAACGTGAAGATGAATTTGGCGACCTGCTTTTTGCACTCATCAACTATTCCCGTTTTATTGACGTAAATCCTGAAACAGCCCTGGAACGCACCAACAGGAAATTCATTCGTCGTTTCAAATATATTGAGGCAGAAGCTGTTAAGAAAGGAAAAAAACTGCATGAAATGAACCTGGCCGAAATGGATGTGCTTTGGAATCGTGCGAAGGCACTTGAATAGAATAACTTTCGTTATAATCATTGATCTGCGATAGCGATAATAATCAGAAAAAACATCAGGTTTCTGAGAGTGATTTACAATGACCCCCGGAATATAGGATTTCTTTTTAATTATCATGCAATCCGGATTACAAATCCGGAGCTCATGGGTTGCGGATTACAAATCCGCAACAGCAAATATTTCAAATCCACAACAGCAAATAACTACCACAAAAAAAGCCGGCGAAAGCCAGCTTTAATCAATAATTTCAATTAATATCAGTGTTTGCTGAGGTATGCGGCTACGCTCTCCGCATTTTCTTTCATACCTTCATCACCCTTGTGCCAGTTGGCGGGGCATACTTCACCGTTTTCTTCGAAGAACTGAAGTGCGTCAACCATGCGGAGGGCTTCGTCAATGCTCCGGCCAAGCGGCATGTCGTTCACAACCTGGTGGCGTACAATTCCTTGTTTGTCAATCAGGAAGAGACCCCTGAAAGCCTGTGCATCACCGGTAAATTCTACATAATCGTCATCCTCATTATATTCCCACTCACCTGCTAATACGTCATAATTTTCGGAAATCGTTTTTGCGAGGTCCGATACCAACGGGAAGGTAACACCTTTTATACCGCCGTTTTTCTTTTCGGTATTGAGCCAAGCCCAATGTGAATACTTACTGTCAACTGAGCAGCCGACAACTACCGTGTTTCTTTTTTTGAATTCGGCCAGTTTTTCCTGGAAAGCCAGAATTTCAGTCGGACATACAAAGGTGAAATCAAGAGGGTAAAAAAAGAAAACTACATGTTTCTTACCGATATACTGTGCAAGAGAGAATTTCTCAACAAATTCGCC
>JANXXZ010000130.1 GCA_025350385.1 Bacteroidales bacterium | reverse complement strand
CTTACAAGTATCGGAACGCCTATTGTTTCCCCTGTCTCAATGTTCGGGCTCGGCGGAGGCGCATATTATAATATGTCAAAAGCTCCCGATATATCGCCGGGAGCATTACTCAAAGGCACTACGAATGACCTGAACCGCTATACACCCGCCAATAATGTGTTCGGACTTAAAGCAAGCATTGTGGTAGGAGTGGGGAATGGTACACCATTTCATGCAACAGGTACGCTCAGCATGGAACTTACCCATGACTTCGGGGTGTTAAAAGTTGGGTTGGATGTGGATGCGGCCATGATGGCTGAACTTACTTCAGATATCAACTCAGCCCCGGTTAATGGTCATGGGCTTATTGCGTATGATTTCCCGAACAAGATATTTGATGCCGGTGTCGGGCTGAATGTTCATTATTCAGGAATAAAGGGTAATGGTTGGATGGCTATAAATATCAACGGCAGTAACGGAGAATGGTACTTTAAACTGGGTAGCCCTGAACAGCGTATCAATGTTAATATACTGGACCTGGCTTCCATCAATGCTTACCTGATGATGGGCAGCCAGATTGGCGGAATTCCGGATCCGCCGGCTGAAATTTTAAAAGATTTCCCAGGATACAAAAGCTCCCGCGATAACAGTATAGTCTCCAATATCACGGCACCTGGCTTTGCTTTTGGCGCAGGCCTTCAATATGGTCCGATCGACCTAACATTCCTGATGTTTTACATGAATCTTTCAGCTGGGATGGGCTTTGACGTGAATTTAAGGCAGTACAGTACAGGTTGCGACGGAGGAACGGATCTTCCCGGAATCAATGGCTGGTATGCCAACGGGCAGTTTTATGCCTGGGCAAAATTTACATTTGGATTAAACGTCGACGTCTGGTTTTATACAGGGAAGATTGAAGTCGCCAAAGTTGAAGCAGCAGCCTTGTTCCAGGCCGGCCTGGTTAACCCAAGCTGGTTTGAAGGCTGGTTGTACGGACATTTTGAAGTTCTTGACGGGTTGATTTCCGGGACCATGCATTTCCATGCTTCTGTGGGAAACAAATGTGTTCCTGCAGGGAATCCGCTTGGTAGTGATTTGCCAATTATTGCCGAGCTGAAACCGGGTGATAAGGAAAAAGACATTTCAATAGGACGAAACCCGCAAGTAACATTTAATTACCCGGTGAACAACGATTTTGACGTGAGAAATACGAATAGCAGCGGGAATGATGTGCTCAAGACTATTCATATCAGTGTAACGGAATTTTCAGTCAGGCGTAAGTCGGATAACGCAGTAATTGCCGATTTGAGTAAGAATAAATCTGTATCGTTTACTGACGAAATGAAACTGGGTACACTTTATACAAGTGAAGCTTTCGATCCGCAGACGGACTACACTCTTACTGTTTCCGTGAGGGCTCTGGACGCTAAAACCAACCAGGTTATGCAGTTTAAAGGAAAAGATGTAGAGGAATCCCAAACAATTGATTTTAAAACGGGGGATTGCCTGCACCGCCTGGATGAGAACGCACAAACAATGCTGGGTAGCTATCCGTTTAAAAATCAAAGATATCTGCTACAGTCTGAACAACCAACCGGTTTTATTCAACTGGATAAAAGTTATCCCTGCCTGCTCAGCGATCCGGATTATACTTTAATGGCACAGTTCATTTCCTACCAGTCGCCTTCTCAAACTACAGTAAAGGAAGTTCCGGTTGGAATGAACGGCGACAAGTTAACCTATCCTATCCCTGTATTGCCCAATGAACAGATTGCACAACTTCGTATTATCAAAAGAAGGAGTGTTATCAGTAACATGGTAATGTATAAAGCCAGCCTGGGCTATAATAGCCAGAACCTTTATGTCAGCGGTAATTCAAGCGGTACGTCTAATATCGTTAACATGAAGAGCAGTAGCATTTCAGGCTCATCCGAATCGGGAGCACCAAAAGACCTGGAATTGTACAATTACTATTTTAAAACCAGCAAGTACAATTCCCTGACCGAAAAGCTTGCCGCCTCCGATCATGCAGCCAATGCCAAGCGTGATGGTTTTGGAAACCTTGAAGGATATTCGGGCGATTTTAATTTTGACGAAGGCTTTGATGTGTTCGATATCAATCAGACCACGTTTGAAGCTTTTGGCGACAAATTCGTAATTTACCCCTTAATTCACGTTTCGGAGCAGGCTCCTGGAAACGCCTGGATGCAAAACTATGTGAAGGGGTATTTCTATTCAAATTGGTCGCTGGCCTATTCAATGGCAGGCGATTACCGTGAGGCCATCAGCCCGTTCTACATCCGGAAATCTGCTACCGGGCTGCAATGTCTCACCTTTGATCTTTCACTGAACCCGGTCGGTTTTCTTCCAATGTCAGCAGAACCGCCATTGTCAAGCCAGGAAATACAAGCGGTAACCAGTGTTCCATTCAATAACTTCAGCCAGGTCATACATAAAGTTTCATTTCATCCTTAAGCAAAAATAGGTCTTATGGCAACAAAATTCAATTTTATTTCTTGTTTCCTTTCTCTGCTTTTCATGGTTTTATTACTGAAATCAGGGGAGGCCCAGATGGCCCGGATGTCATTCAACAATGCCTTTAACCTGATAAATACGGGTAATCAATCCGGTTCTGCTTCATTAACTGGCGGAGCTTATATGGGAGCCATCCAGCCGGGTTATAGTCATAGCGTAAAAGTCGGATATGGCATCCCGATAGAAATTGCTTTCGAATACGCAATTGTCAAATCCAATCTCAGTTCCGAAATAGCCAGTGATCCTGCAAACTATTTTAACAGTTCGGATGATGTTCAACAGGCTTTTTCGAATCTTGCCTATGGTGATTTTGTAAGGATCTCGAGCTACAACCAGGTAAATGTGGTATTGAATTTCCGGTTTAATCCACCCGAGCTTAAAATATATGGTAACGTGGAGGAAGAATTCATTAATAATTCAAGTTCTTCTCCTTATGACCCGGCTGTATACCGTATGCCCTCAACACCGGTAAGAGGAACGAAAATTCTGGTCATTAAGAAATAAAAATTAGTACAATGAAAATATCATTTCTGATTCTCATCGCATTCATTTTAAGCGTCCCTGTTTTGGCTCAGCAAAATAAGGGCGCTCTTATCGGACAACCACAGAAGGTAAAATCAGATTCTTTGCCGCCTGCCCGCAATTTACAGCTTATTGCCCGCAGCTATGGCGATTCGGTGGTGCTGCGCTGGGCTCCGGCAAAGGCCACTCTTTGGTATTTTGCCAATAAATCGGGATATTCCATGCTAAGGTATGAAGTCAGGAATAAGCAAATCGTACTTTCAACCCGGGTGAAATTAACCGCAGTGCCTATTAAACCATGGACCCTGGACGAATGGAAACAAAAGGCCGGACAAAACGACAGCCTTGCTGCAGCCTGTGCTCAGGTATTGTACGGAAAATCGAAAGCTGAAGCCCCCGGCAAAAAGAAGGAGGAAGGCATGAGTTTGCAGGAAGCACTGAATAAAAAATATGAACTGGAGAACGAACATGCCCTGGCCCTTTTCCTGGCTGATCAATCCCCATTTCTTGCTACCGGTTTAGGCTTGAGGTATACTGATAAGAGCATCGTGAAAGGGAAAAGTTATGCCTACGCAGTTTTTGCATTAACCGATCCTGTTGTTATCAAATCCGATACAAGCGGTGTCCTTATCAATACTGCCGAAGTTATAACACCACCTGAAATGCCAACCATAAACGTGGAGGAATCGGACCGTAAGGTAAAATTTACCTGGAACCGCCAGATAGCCAGTTCGGACTTTTCAGGCTATTATTATGAGCGTTCCGATGACGGGGGAAAAACATTCAAACGGCTTAACCGGCGGCCTTTTGTGCAACTTACACCCGAGCAGCAAGTTACGCCAAATTCAACAATTGAGCTTAACGATTCCCTTCCTGTGAACTACCGACGATACTATTACCGGATTATTGGAATCACCCCTTTTGGCGATCTTGGCAAACCTTCCCCTGATATACCGGTAATGGGAAGAGATAAAACGGCTCCTTCCCCTCCCGAAAATGTGGCTGCAAAAAATACAGGCAAGGCGAATGTGCTTGTAACCTGGACAAAAAAAATAAAAGAACCCGATTTTGCAGGCTTCCTTGTGGGAAGAGGAGAAAAAGCTTCCGGTCCTTTCGTACCCCTGAATTTGTCGCCTTTAGTTACTTCGGTAACTGAATTTACTGATACCAGCGCCCTGGCTCATGGAACCAATTATTATGTTGTTTCGGCAATTGATACTGCGGGTAATGCGGGTACCTCCATACCTGCTTATGTGGTTATGCTGGATAGCATCCCGCCTGCTAAGCCGGTTGGACTGGAAGGGAAAATTGATTCTACCGGTATCGTGCATCTCAAGTGGAAACTGGGAAGTGAACCCGACCTGATGGGATATCTGGTATATAAAGCCAACGATCTCAGCCATTCTTTTACGGTCGTTTCAAATGACTTTGTGGTCGCGAATGCATTTACCGACAGTATCACCGTCCTGACCCTGACCAAAAAAGTATATTATAAAATAGTGGCCTTCGACAGGAACCGGAACCCAAGCATCTATTCGGATGTCCTTGAACTGCTTCGTCCTGATATGATTGCACCTGTAAGCCCAGTGTTCACAAATTTCCTTGTAACGGACACCAGTGTTTTTCTGAAATGGGTCAACAGTTCAAGTCATGATGTGGTTTCCCAGATCCTTTACCGGCGTGAGAAAGGGAAGAACTGGGAACCTTATATCAAACTGGATATGAATGTCAGCTCTTTTAATGATAATAAGGTTAATAAGCAAACGTGGTACGAATATGCTCTCGAAGCCGTGGATGATGCTGGCTTACATTCTAAGAAATCGTTTCCGATGAATGTGCGCGTGTATGATTCAGGAAAAAGAAAAGAAATCACGGATTTCAATGTAATTAAATCTGAAGATGGCAAATCCCTTCAATTATCCTGGAAATATCCTGAAAAAGGCGATTCCTGGTTTGTGATTTACCGCTCCGTGAATGGAAAGGATAAAATGACGTATAAAAACATTCCATCCGATCAACATGCATTTATTGATGCCAATCTGAATAAAGGCATTTACCAATATTCGATAAAGGCTGTGTATAAAGATGGAGGTGAATCACTACTTATTAAATCCACTAATGTCGACTTTAGTCCTTCCTTGAAATAAGGTGCACACAGCATCAGATTATATACCCAATTAATTTGAATAGTTAAAACCTGTTACAATGAATAAAACCGGTTATTTGTTTATCCTTTGCATACTATTCATTTCAGGAACAAGTGCACAAGAGAATCAGAAGGCTGCTGTATACAGTGTTCCTTCAGCATATAATTTTGATTATTCAGTAACCTATGAAATAAGCCGGGAGGAAAATAAAATTCCTGAAACAGTAATCTATTATTTTACTAAAAGCGGCGATATCATGGGCATGAAACCATCAGAAAGCCAGAAAGATATGGATATGGACTTTATGGTAAGCACAAAAGATGGTTTGACAATTACTTTTGGTGAAGAGCCAATGCCTGCTGATCCTGACAAGAATCGTAAGGTTTTAAAAGTAATGGATATGCGAAGTATGCTTAAAGGAGCAGGGAAAGGCATTGCTGCAGTTGCTAAAACCTTACCCGAAAAAGAAAAGACTGCCACTGAAAATAAGGAAGCAGATGAACTGGATAATTTCAAAAAGAACGGAAAAACTATACAGGTATTTGGATACACAGCCGAAGAATATTCGAAAGAATTCACCAAGGATGAAAATGGTGTATTGCGCTCGGGTACGATGAGTGTTTGGTACGCAAGGGTTGATTTCGATCCGCAAATGATGTTCTCGATGGGTATGGGAAACCTTGCCAGCAGGCAGTCACAATCAAAAGTGGAGCAATCACATCCTAATAATATGCTGGGAATAGGGATAACACGGGAAAATTATTTACTCACAGAAATGGATTTTGTTGAGAATGGCGGTAAAAGTGTAACCGCTATGAAAGTTATCAGCATCGAAAAAACATCGTTCTCAAAAAAAACAGGAGAATATTTTATTAAGAATTACAGTGGTATGAATATAAAGGAAATGATGTTAATGAACCTATTGGAAAAATAATTAAGACTAGATGGAGTAAACGATTATTGTTAGTGATTCATCCAACCAATGTTGCACCAGGATTTATGCTGTTGTTAACAGATGAATGTTAATCCGGATGAATGTGTATGCAAGGAGAAGTGAGAATCATGTATGTTCTTTCCTAATTTTTGTAATATATTCCAAAATAATACTGTTATGATGTTTTTTGGTTTCTCCTCATGTAAATAGGAGAGGGGCAACCCTTTTCGGGGCGATGATCGAAAGTAATCGTCATAATGAAATCGTCAACTGACAATTCTCCCTACTCCTTACTTCCTGCTCTTTTTTTTTCAGGTATTGATTTTTAAAATTTAAACAACTTTTAGGGCTATTCCTACACAATTCATCACCCTTATCCGACAATCCGGTAACTTTAATTTGATATTCCTTCACAGGCATGGCACTTTTGCATCATAAACGCAAAACAAGTCATGAAGATATATTCTCTAATTATTTTCTTACTACTTGGTTCAGGGTTATCAGCCCAGACAGCCATCAGCGGAACTGTTAGATCGCAGAAAGACGGGAGCCTGCCCGGTGCCAGCATTTACCTGAAAGGCACCTACGACGGTGTATCGAGTGATGCCTCAGGGCACTTTCATTTCAAAACCCTGAAAACCGGGAACTATACTCTTGTTGTGGATTTCTTAGGTTACGAGCCCTTTTCAACCGAGGTGATACTAAATGGGAAGTCCATACAGCTTGACGTTGAACTGAAAGAAACCTTCAGCAAACTCGATGCTGTAACCATTACGGCCGGCACCTTCGAAGCAGGCGATAAAAAGCAAGCCAACACCATCAGTTCTCTGGATATGATTACCACAGCCGGAGCAAACGGGGATGTGTTCGGCGCACTGCAAACCCTGCCAGGAACCACTCCCAATGGTGAATCGGGGCGGTTGTTCGTCAAAGGCGGCGACAGCGAGGAGTCACAAACATACATTGACGGGGCTTATGTACAGACTCCCTACAATTCAACCGCGCCAAATACAGCTACCCGTGGCCGTTTCAACCCGTTCATGTTCAAAGGAACTATTTTTAGCACCGGGGGGTATTCAGCCGAATACGGGCAGGCACTTTCAAGTGTTTTACTGCTCAGTACCAATGATATGCCATCGCAGGATCAGCTTGACCTTTCGTTCATGTCGATCGGACCTGAGATTGCCGCAACCAAACTCTGGAAGACCGGGGCGGTTACTGCTACTTTAGGCTACAATAACCTGGGCCCATATATGAATCTGGCACCCCAGAACTATGACTGGAAACAAGCCCCCGAATCGACTTTTGGTGCGATCAGCTTCAGGCAGAAAACCGGGAAAACCGGTATGTTTAAAGTATACAGCAGTTTTGATGACGGTAATTTTACACTGGCCCAGCTGGACCTAAACCAGGAAAAAATGATTGATTACGGTTTGGATAACAGGAATTTCTTCATCAATACTTCCTACAAGACCAACGCCGGCGAAAATTGGATTTTAACCACTTCATCCTCTTTTACTAGAGACCAAGATAATGTGCAATTCGATGGGAACAGCTTTAAAAAATCATTGAATGGATTTCACCTGAAACAGGTTGCTGCCCGTGAGTTAAGCCGTAAGATAACCATAAGGGCCGGTGCAGAATGGTTAACGAAATCAATTCAACAAACCTATCACAGCACGGAAGATACTTTTATTAATAAATACACTAACAACACATTGGCTGCCTTTATCGAAGGAGAATTGTACGCATCAAAGAGGTTTGTTGCCCGTATTGGTGCCAGGGTTGAATATTCTGACTACCTGCAGCGGTCAAATCTTGCTCCAAGGCTCACCGCTGCCTGGAAGCTAGATCAAAACAGCCAGTTATCCGTTGCCTATGGCTGGTTTTACCAGGACCCGTCCGATGATTACCTGGTTTACACTCACCTCCTTAACTATGAAAGGGCCGATCACTATATTATCAGTTACCAGGTATCGAAGAGTGACCGTACACTCCGTATTGAGATTTACGATAAAGAATACAGCAAACTTGCAAAACAAAGCCAGGGCGCCTTTTATATCCCGGAAAGCTATAATAACAGCGGAAGTGGCTATGCCCGGGGATTTGACCTTTTCCTGCGTGATAAAAAGAGTATTAAAAACGGTGATTACTGGATTTCCTATTCCTGCCTCGACACCAGGCGCAATTACAGGAATTACCCGGAAATGGCCATCCCGACCTTTGCCAGCAGGCACAATTTTTCGATTGTTTATAAGCATTGGTTTGGCAAACTCAGGTCATACCCCGGGGTGAATTACAGGTATTCCTCCCCACGGGTTTACAATAATCCGAACAGCAGCACATTCAACAATGAGCATACTTTAGCCTATCAATCCCTCGACATAAGCTGGAGTTTCCTTTACAAGCCCAATGTGATCATATACGGCGCCGTTACCAATTTGCCGGGATTCAAGCAGGAGTTCGGACAGCGCTTTTCGGATAATCCTGATGGAAATGGCATCTATCGAAGCACAACTCTGATTCCAGGTTCAAGAAGGTTTTACATCCTGGCTTGTTTTGTTACACTTACCAGAAAAGGAAATGAAAACCAGTTGGATAAAATACAGTAATTCAGATGAACTGACGGGATTATTGAAAGTTAAAGATTGAAGATTGAAAATTGAATAGGTGTCAACAATTTACCACAAATCAACTTGTATAAATACATTCAAAGACAACCGAAGTAATAACCTTAGCTTTAAAAATCATGAGAACAACGCTGATTTCCCTTACCTTTCTGCTGGTTTCATTTGCCGGCATGTCACAAAAAAACGAATACTATAAAGCGATGGGTGAAAGCCTTGGTCAGTATGCAACCTGCCGCACGATTGAAGATTTCCAGTCGCTGGGGAACAAATTCAGTATGATTGCCGATGCCGAAAAAGGGGAGTGGCTGCCCTTGTACTACCATGCTCAATGTTATACTATTATGAGTTTTATGGAACCTTCGGATGCAAAGAAGAAGGACGACTACCTGGATGTAGCCGAGAAATCAATTAACAAAACTGTGGAAATGGCTCCGGGAGAATCGGATATTTTTGCATTGCAGGCGATGTTCTACTCGGCCCGTCTTGTGGTTAATCCGATGGAACGTGGTCAAAAATATGGAATGCTGTCGGGTCAGGCTGTTGGCCGGGCGCTGGGAATTGATCCAACCAATCCTCGTGCAAAACTCATCAAATTGCAAAATGATATGGGCTCAGCACAGTTTTATGGAAAAGACCCAAAAGATTTTTGTGGTGAGGCCAAAGCCTTGCTGACCGGATGGGATGAATTCAAGCCAAAATCAGCGCTGCATCCTAACTGGGGAAAACAGCAGGTGGCCGAAATTGTCGGTTCCTGCAATTAGTCCTGCCTTATTCCGGTTTCCGGAATGTTAAGCAATTATTGATCAGAAAAGGTTTAAGCCAGCTGGCTATATCCTGAAAGCATGATTATAACTAACTTTACCAACCTAATTTTCATTACTGCAATTAATCTGTCTAGATGAACATATACAATAAGTCATTTATAAAACTGAATATCTGGCAATATATACTTGGCAATTTTGTGCTTTCGCTCATTATCCTGGTAGCCTTTTTTAGGAATGTCTTCTCTAGTCCTGAAGGGTTTTTATTGGGCTTATTGTGGTCATTCACCATCTGTATTACCCAATGGGCGGGACCTTTGTTAATCGGCTATCTTCTCGACAAGCGCTGGCGCTGGATTGATCAACCTGTAACGAGAACTTTAATCGAAATAATAAGCTTACTTATTTGGTCGGTCAGTGCATTTGTAATCGTGCAGTTTATTATGATGTACCTGATCAACGGAATATCTCCAGCAAATGCGTGGCAGTATATTCAAAATTCAATAATTTATACATTCTTAATTTCACTTTTTATCTCTCTGGTTTTTACGGCAATAGGTTTTTTTAAAGCCTGGCGTAAATCAGTATTGAATGAGGCAGCCCTCAAATCAGAAATGATGACCTATAAATATGAATCTTTACGCAACCAGATCAATCCCCACTTCTTATTTAACAGTTTTAATGTGTTGAGCGACCTGGTTTATGACGACCAGGCCCAGGCTGTTAAATTCATCAGGCAGATGAGCGATCTTTTCCGGTACGTACTCGACAGCCGCGATAAGGAACTGGTTAGTCTCAATGAAGAATTAACCTTCCTGAATTCATACATTTACTTGCTGAAGACCCGTTTCGGGGATAAACTTGATTTGAATATAAGTCTTACACCGGACGATTCGATCCTTGTTGTTCCCATGACGCTTCAACAACTGGTTGAAAACGCTGTAAAGCACAACGAAGTATCTGAGAAATTTCCTCTTAAGGTTGAGATCCGGCGAAATGGTAATTACATTGAGGTCGAAAATTCCCTGCTTCTCATTAACGTAGGGGATGCTTCAAAAAACACAGGCCTTAAAAATATCTCGCAGCAATATAGTTTCTTTACTGAGCGCGAAATAGAAATTAGACAAACCGAAACCAAATTTCTGGTGAAGATTCCGTTAATTCAAGATGCCGAAAGATGAAGGTGTTGATCATCGAAGACGAAACCAGGGCTGCCAGCCACCTCGAGCGCCTCCTCAAAAAGCTTGCACCTGAAATGGAGGTGGTTGCGCGTCTTGAATCGGTGCGCGATTCAGTTGATTTCCTCAGCAGGGAGCATCACCTTACCCTGATCTTTTCCGATATTCAACTTGCTGACGGATTTAGCTTTGAAATCTTTAAAAGGGTTAATGTCAGTTGTCCGATTATTTTCACGACCGCATGGGATCATTATGCCATTGAAGCGTTCAGCACCAACGGCATTGATTACCTACTCAAACCGGTTGAAGAAGAAAGGCTTGTAAAAGCAATTGAAAAAGCAAAGCAGTTTTCACCCTCTCTCATGCTGGAAAAAATTCTCGCCATAGCCGGAAATAAGCCTGTAACATCCTTTAAATCAAGATTCCTTGTTAAGGTGGGTGAAAAAATAAAGATCATTCCGGTCGAAGAAATCAATGCGTTTTACAGCTTCGATAAGGCTACTTACCTGCATACGAAAGGCAACCGCAGCTATTGTATCGATTTTCCCCTCGATCAGTTGGAAAACATGGTTGACCCGGGGAAATTCTTCCGTATCAGCAGGAAATACATGGTATCACTCGATGCCTGCAGTAATATAACGGCCTGGTCGAACAGCAGGCTTAAAATGCATATTGAAGGAATTGAAGACCAGGAAATAATAGTTGCCCGTGAGCGGGTCCAGGAATTCAGGGATTGGCTTGACCGGTAATTGTACTTAATAAACATAGATTAGCTTTTTAGTACATCAAGCAAATGTATTTACCGGTACTTTTGATGAATATATCCTTTCCACAGAATGGGCAGCAAGCATTCATTCATCGTTTTCACAGGTGTTATAGCCTGTTTTATCGCCTGTGTGGGTGATTTCCTGGTTACAATTATTCTGGGCAGCCATTATCCTGGTTACAGCCAGTTATTCAATACCATGAGTTCGCTTGGAGCATCCACCAGTCCTGTATCTTATTTAACCAATTTGTGGTGGCTCATCCTGGGATTATTAATGATCACCTTTGCAATTGGATTCTGGCAAGCATTTCCGAAGGGAACAAAATATGTAAGTCTCGTAACCTGGCTTATAATCCTCTATGGGCTAGGAGAGGGGTTTGGTTCCGGTTTATTTAAATCCGATCAAACAGGTGTCTTTATCAATCCTTCATTCATCCACGACTTTTTAGGAGGAGTCGGCATCCTTGCAATTATCATATTGCCCATGATAGTACCTAAGATTATTCCTTGCTTTTCCGGTCTGGATTTTAAGCGGTTCTCACTATTTGTTCTGCTTAGCGGAATCATGATGTGGACTTTGTTCTTCTTTCGCTACGTGAATCATGGAGATAACTTTATTGCAGTATATAAAGGTTTATGGCAGCGATTATTTGTACTTGATTATTACCTGTATCTTTCGGTTATAGCAATTATGATACTGAACAAACGAACCCACACGGACTAATGTTAATCTGGATGACTCTGATCCTGATTTTTGAAAATTCAGTTTTTCGCCAGAATAATCAAGAACAGCTATAATCTGATTATACAACTTACTTTCCTTTTATAGATTTGAAATTGATATCTTGATTCCTTTGGAAATTTGAACAAAATAATGATGGCCATTGTTTTTACATCATTAGGAAATATGTCTGATAACTCCCGGGACTATTTGAGTTTTTATCCTGAACTAAATGAAATTCTTCGGTTACTAATAACTCATGACGAATAGCTTAGCATTTATTATACAAATTTTATTCGGAAACAGACAATTTCTAACAGTTATATCGTTTATAAACAAACTTGTAAACCAAAAGTAATTACTTATGAAAACTAAAATCAGCATGATGGCATTGGCTGCAATCCTGGCCACATCATTCTCATCCTGCAAGAAAGATACGCAGGGAAATTCAGAGCCATCTTCTCTCAGTTTCAGGATGCAGGCGGTCAACAGGACTGTTTCATTGCCTGTTCAGGCAAACGGGATGAAATCAGGGGACACTACCTCTGCTTCCGTTGTATGGGATTCGGCCTTTATGCTTGTTTCAAAGGTTAAATTTGAAGCAGAAATGAAAAGCGCAAACGGTCATAAAGACTCTCTTGAGATTTCATACTCCTGGAGGGGACCACAAACCATCAACATGTTTGATCTTACTTCTACAGTCGGAGCCGTAACGTTACCGGCCGGAACCTATGAAAAAATATCACTCACAGTGAATTCGGAAAGGGAAGATGCCAATGGCCAACCCTTATTCTACCTCTCAGGTGATTACACAAATGCCGCGGGCATTACACTTCCCATTGTTATTTCGGTAAGCGACCCGATCTCTTTCAAAACAGTTCAGAAAGGGGATACTATCATTGCAGGCGGGATTACTGATTTTACCAGTACAATACAGGTATATCTTGACCAGTTACTTCTGCAGGTTGACCTGACAGCTCTCGATAACGCCACCCTCACGAATGGGGTCCTGTTAATATCGGCTACTTCCAACAAAGAACTTTACGAACTGATCCTGCATAATCTCAAAAAGGATCATCATTGCGGATTCGAACACCATCATCGTCATTAAGCCTTAAAGGATTTTCAGAATTAAGGAAGGCGGCTAAATGGCCGCCTTCTGCATTATATATAATTCGAAATTGTATCTCCAGGTATAGTATCCGAAACTCGGTGGCCTTGACAGCAGTTAAATAACTTCGTTTCGTTTCAACTTGAACATTTTAAACAGTTCAAACCATGTAATTGTAAACAATCCGGCCACAGTGCAAATCAGAGCCTCTTGCCACCCCAGGCTGCCGAACTGGAACAATCCTTTCAGGAACGGAACATTCAGTATCAACACAAGAAAAACAACAGCGCCGCCTACAACCCAGCGAACGGCTTTGTTTGGCATACCAAGTATTTCAAAAATAGATCGGGTCCAAGAACGGTTCGAAAGTATTACCATTATGTTAGCCACTATGAGAGTTAAAAAAGACATTGCCCTGATGGTTCCTTCGTCAAAATGGTTCCAAACCCCGTAGAAGTATATTCCAAGCACGAAAGCGAGGATTGAAATTCCCTGTATACAGCTCAGAAAAATCTTTTTACTTCCGAAAAACTTCTCATCAATACCTTTTGGCGGCCTGCTCATAACATTTTTCTCTTCTTTTTCCGCTTCGAATATCATGGAACAGGCCGGGTCAATAATCAGTTCCAGGAATACAATATGAACCGGCCAGAGTATAAGCGGCATATTTCCAAGCAGGATTGGTATCAGTGACAAACCGGCGATAGGCACATGGATGGCAAAAATATATCCCATTGCTTTTTGTAGGTTATCGAAAATCCGGCGGCCCATTTTAACAGCCCCGACAATGGAAGCAAAATTATCATCCATCAATACCAGTGAGGAGGATTCCCGGGCTACATCTGTTCCTTTCTCCCCCATGGCGATTCCAATATGGGATGATTTTAACGCTGGTGCATCGTTAATTCCATCGCCTGTCATGGCCACAATTTCGCGGTTTTTTTTGAGGGCATTCACCAGGATGAGTTTTTGTTCGGGGACTACCCTTGCAAAGACATTTATACTTCTGATCCTTTCACATAATTCATCTTCGGGCATGCTTAGCAATTCCGGGCCGGTGATACACGAATCCCAGTTTAACAGTCCTATTTCCCGGGCTATGTTCATCGCTGTTACCGGGTAATCGCCTGTAATCATGATGACCCGCATTCCGGCTGCATAACATTCTTTTACCGCAACATCAACTCCGGGGCGAATTGGATCCGAAAGCCCGATCAAGCCCAGAAATTCAAATTCATAATCATGCTGAATGTCAGGCAGATTGATTGATTTCACCTTTCCTTTAGCAACCCCGAGGACACGCAACCCTTTTTTTGCCATGGTTTCGATGGCAAAAGCCATTTGTTTACAGCTTGCTTCCGGTAAATGGCAGAGTTCAAAAATCGCTTCAGGAGCGCCCTTGGCTGCAATAGTCTGATGATCGTTTTGATGACTTCGGAATACGCGCGACATGGCGAGTAATTCCTTCGAAAGGGGGTATTCTTTTACCATTTCCCAGTCATGGTGCAGGTGTTCTGTCCCTTTCAAAAAATGATCTCCGAGATTTGTGATGGCCTTTTCCATCGGATCGAACGGATTCACCTGGCTTGCCAGGATGGCAAACTCCGAAATTTCATGAAAGGATTCAGGAAACTCTCCGGTCTTCTCAACTTTCAGGAATCCAGATCCGTTGAAAAGGCTTGAAACGGTCATTTTGTTTTGGGTGAGTGTACCTGTTTTATCCGTACAGAGAATAGTTGCTGAACCAAGTGTTTCTATAGCCGAGGGTTTACGGGTCAAGACATTCTTTCTTGACATACGCCATGCACCCATAGCCATAAAAATAGCGAGAACCACCGGGAATTCTTCCGGAAGCATCGCCATAGCCAGGGTAATACCGGCGAGGAATCCCTTCAGTAGGTCGCCACGGGTCAGGGTATATATTACAATAAC
>JANXXZ010000110.1 GCA_025350385.1 Bacteroidales bacterium | reverse complement strand
CACGGCCAGTATGGATTTGCCAATTTTAGACTTGTGGATGACCTGGCCGAGGATGAAGAATAGTAGGATGGTTACGCAGAAAATGCCTAATTGTACAGGGGTGAGAATCGCGGAGCGGATGCTGATGCCCTCCGTTACCTCCCAAGTACGCAGAGTAAGGATTTGCGCACCGTAAATTAGCTGTAGCAGGTTTTGGAGAAATATGAATACACCAAAGGAGGCGATGAGGAACACAAGTGGAGGGGCGTTGTTTCTTCTCAAGGGAAGATAGACTAGGCGGTCAATTAAGATGCCTAGAATTGCCGCAAGAATGGAGGCAAAAAAAAAGCGACGACAGGATTTATCCCTAACGATATTGTCAACGAATAGGCACAATATGCACCAAAAGCATAAACAACGCCGTGGGCAAAGTTAAAAAAAGGAACAGCTTTGTAAATAATGATAAAACCTAATGCAGTTAATGAATAGACAGACCCTACGATTACGCTATTTAATAGTAACTGAGTTATTATCACAATATCTCCGAAGCCGTTTTTGCAAATGCTAAGTTCATTTTCTCACACAGGCATCCATTGACGTGATACCTTGATGCTACTAAGAAATCGTTGCTGTGTAACAGATCAAAAATATCACCATTCGATTCCATCACATTTTTAATGTTTAAGCACTTTGATTCATTATAACTTAATATATTCTTTGTTTTGATGGCAATCCCAGGAGAAATACTGCCATCATTATGTATGACTATCTTATATGACATGCGATGACATTCACGATTAGGAATGCCCGGTAGCTGAATTAGATCATTATAAGCTGGGTCATGATTGAAGTTGTTGAAACAGCGGCCTGAATGTATAATTGGCTCTATAAAGCTTCGTATATTTAATTCCTTGACTAACGGTAGTATTTCATTTTTTATGTCTAATATATTAATTTTATCAATAACACTTTCAATCCCTACTTGCTCTTTTCTGAGATATTTCAAAAGCAATGTCAAGCCCTGAGGCAAATTGTATTGTTTGTGTTTTATGTAAGTTATGGTGTCTTTTGGGATGTTCATCATAATAGCATTCTTATCTGGAGAAAGTGACCAAAGTTTGAAATAAACATAAACAGGGTAATTAGATAGTCTTTGAATTATTTTGTCACAATTTTCTCCTAAGACTTGTTTACAAATTTCATTGTTTGAGAAAAGTATCCCATTAGTAAATATAATAACCTTTAAATCGTTTTCTTTTGCATAATCTAATACCTTCCATATGTTTTTATCCAAGAAAGGTTCACCTTCACCTGGAATATAAATCAGCTTTGAACCAAGATTAGTTGTTTGGTCTAAAGCGCATTTTATTTCTTCGAAGGTAATGTTATCATTTTTCTCATCTCTGTCAGTATAGCATATCTCACAATCAGCATTGCATCTACCAGTCAACATTAATACTGTCATCAACAAAGTATTTTTACGCAGTGTATTTCTATGACGCGACAGTTCATCTTTTGTCATTTGTCTAATATAGTGCATCCAATCATTATATTGAGCATTATTAGTACAAAAGGCGGTAATAATATCTTCATAACCGAAAGAATAATCAATAAGTAAATTATTCTTCACGGTATTAAAGATTGTTTCTGATGAAGGTGTCTGTATTTTAAATAAGTTCTGATAAGTCATATTATATTTAGCCTATATCGCATTTCTTATACTATTGTTCCATGACTGTGTTTCAAGTAATCTTTCAAAAACATCTATTGTAGAATCGCTATAATAAAACCCTAAAAATTCTTTAAAATTGTTTGCGTTATAAGTTATAGGTGCATTCTTAGACCATATGTCGTCGAAAGTTCGTTTGTATCGAGACGCTTTTTCAATATTTGCAGTGAAAGAGTAATGGATGTATCCATCAGACATGGCTTTATCATCAAATTTAACAAGTAGTTCATCATCCAAGAGCGCCGATCCTTCATCACTCCAGTCATTAAATAATACTGCTCCCATTGTGGTCATAAACCTATCAGCAGTAGTAAATCTGTTATGCACCAATTTGCAATCTAGTGCTCCTGATTGCGAATGCTCTACATGCAATTTACTCAACCATATCAAGTAAATTGTATCTTTGATAAATTTTGTATACGCATCGCCTAAAGGGAGATTCTTTCTCATCAATAACATTGCTATTTCACTATCAATTACAGATATTTTACCGGATCTATGATCCTTAGATATTATTTTGTTTAATTCTGAATCGGTAATGTTTATTTCCTTAATATTTTTAAAAAACTCTTCAAAGGAAGCAGGGTCTCCTTGTACATATGGAAACACTATAATCCTATTAACATTAATCCCCTCTCTAGCCATCTCGATATTTCGTTTAAAATAGCTCTCATCTGAAAGTAAAACATCTATATCCCCATAGGCAACGGTTTTCCATGATGTTTTTATACATTTTTGAATTGTAGAAAAATCGAATATCTGATTGATCTTAAGTAACTTCTTTAAATCAGTAGCGCTAGTTCCATGTGAAAAATAATCGCCATAGTGACGAGTAAAAGTAAATTCAGCTGAGACTTCGTCTGTTGTCTTTGGCGTATGTATCGGATCAAGCTTTGACAATGTTATATTAGCGTATAAATAATTCTTCAAGTTTTCTGACATAAAGTTGTCAATTAGATTACCAAGGGCACCACGCATTTCAGATGTAGAAACAGATGAACATGACTTTACAACTTCACCTGGCATTATGTCTTGAATGATCTTTGTATACATAAGGTATAATACACCTTCAGCTACTAAAGCACCCACGCCAAGTTTTAGAATATGGTCTTGGATAATGAATCCAATAAACTGTTCTATTAGATAAAAAATAACAATGTAAAAACTCA
>JANXXZ010000086.1 GCA_025350385.1 Bacteroidales bacterium | reverse complement strand
GTAGGAATAAGCGAAAAGCCTGCCATCTTCAGTAACAGCAATTGAGTTAATACTCTTATTGGTTTCTTTTTCGACAAGGATCTCTCCCTTCGAATTGAAAACGATTAGTTTGCTTTTTGTTCCGGCTATAATTTCACCCTTTACAGGCCGCACCTCCATGGAGTAAGCTAATGCAATATATTTATATTTGTCTTTACCAGGCAAATCATAAACCGACAGGCACTATTACGAATTGACGATCAGGCTATCGAAAGATTTAGCCATTTCAATATATTCAGGTTTATACCCTTTTATGAAGTTATCCGGGAATAACTCCTGGAAATCTTTTTGCCGGATCAGGTAGCTCAGGTTCTGATTTCCAGAGGTTTTTCAATTTGTATAGTATGCTAAATGATTAAATGGATTCTTATCAAAAAGATCAATCGGTTTGCTGCTATTCTGAACGGAGTCAAGAAAAATTATCTTGTTGTAGAATACGTTTAGTGGATCTTCCGGTAAAGGGGACGTTTCGACAATTATGGAACTGGTTTGGCTAAATCCATTCAGACATATAAACACCAATAATAATGATAAAACGATTTTATTTTTTATTCCCATTTTCTTTATTCTTTATTTTAATTAACCCTCACAAGCGCCAGTAGGGCAGTTAGTATTGAATGCCTTCCAAAATTAACTATTTCCACTCACAGCTTTATGATTTTCCTGACAGATATTCTTCCCTCGCTCTGCAAAACCAACAGATACAGGCCTGCCGAATTTGAACCGATAGTGAAGCTCATCGAATGAGCTCCTTTTTCAAAAACCCTGTCAGCCATTGTAGTCAATAACTGTCCTTGCACTGACAGCAATGAGATCCTGACCTTCCCGGCTTCCGGTAGGTTAAATGTGACAGTGCAAAGATCGTTTGCAGGGTTAGGATAAATAATAAGGTGATGTGGGTCAGCCTGGAGATCGGGTCGGATGCCGAGAGCATGATTAAACTTCTCAGTCATCACATAATGCAGAAAGTTCATCACGTCGCCGGTATCCATATAATATAGCGGGAAACTTAACAGTACGCTTTTAAAGTCCGGACCTATGTACTCAATTCCGACCGGCCGGTTTTTCATCTTTCCTAAGGTTGTATTTGAATTATATTTCGAATAGAAGCAGTAAATTACCCTGGCATCAGGCGAAGGAGCAAAAATCTCGATATTATTCAACTGGCCCGGATACCATACGGTGGTACTTTTCAATTCATCAACATGGAGAGTATCATACCCCGGGGCAACAGCATTTGCCCTGAACATCATACTCATAGGCTGACGAATTACACTATCAACGTTGAAAAGTGTATGGAAGAATTCGGTCCCAGGTATTTTTATCGAAAATGAACTGTTGTTCATCCAGAATTTCATCGGGAGGAAACCTGCAAATAGCACCTGGCCTCCGTTTGCGGAATAGTCCGAAACCCGTTGGATTGATTTCTTATCCTGGACTTCAAAATCCGGGGTATTGGTCATCCAGAGAACGGATCCGTAGCGGGAAAGTAAGCCTGAATTAATTTTAAAGCAGGCATTTATATCTTACCATACAAAGGGAAGAGTATCCAAAGCCGCCTGGTAAAATGCTAGCAGGCTGTCGGGTGTAAGCTGGTTCCCTTCCAGGCTGGCCAAAACCAGTAGCGTATCAGAGAAATTAAACCGGGCGCCGGAAACCTCTTCTGAGTATCCGCTCTCCTGTAACGAATCATTTACTGAAGTCAGCACATAAAAATATTCAACAGTAGGTTCTGTTGCCTGGTCATGGTAAACAGTATCGGAAACCGGGACCGGTGTGAGTTTCCCGTACGGCCCCCCGGCTGTACCGGAACGGAAAATATTGAATCCAACCAGGTTACTATGATTTGTTGGCTGCCATTTCAGGGTGATTTCGTCCTTAGCCGAATAAGCGGTAAGGTTTTGAGGATACGAAAAGATCTGTTGTTCCGCAACAGCCGCTAATACCCCGGCAGCAACTTTGGTTATAAAAGGAACATTTGAGTTCCCTATGGTATCAGCTGCGGTATGCAAATACGGCGAGTACACAGGCTCCCAGCAACTGAGCGCCGGAAATCCGTCAAGATAATAGGAATAACTGTCAGTTCCCTGCGATAAGGTGAACCCGGGCCCGTAATCTTTGTCGATTATCACGGATAAACCGGTATACCTTTCGATGGACATGGCTGTGGAAACAGCTGCCTATTCGAATCCCGGGTAATCAAACACTGACATTTCATTTTCATTTTCCGGGTTATACGATATCATATCCATAGCGTACATCAGCCGTATGTTCTGCCCCTCCGTTTTTGCCTTGTGCGAGAAATAAGCTGAGCCAAGTTTACCCAGCTCTTCGGCGGCAAAAAGAATAAACTGAACGGTAGATTTAGGCTAATAGTTCATTTTTGCCATTACCCTGGCAATTTCAAGCGTTGCCGAAGTACCTGAACCATTGTCATCAACCCCTGGCGCGTTTGTGTATGGATTTACATTACTATAGGAATCGTAATGAGCCCCGATAATATAAACTTCGCCGTTAGAAGCGGCGCTTTAAAGCGTGCATAAAACATTATATTGCATGGTGCTGTCAGCCACCGGGTATTGACTGATACAGTAAAATGAATCGAGTTTCACATCAGTGTAACCATAAGAAAGAAATATATTCATGAGCCAGGTGGCAACGGCCTTCCGGTTATCATTCAAAGCAAACCTTGATCCCCGATTCTGCAACTGATGTAACGTTTGGTAAATCGTATCGGTATTCACCTCGCTTACCATCGCCGTTATGGCAGGAACATCGGAGGCGGTACTATGCTGTGCCTTAAACGCAGGGATTATAGAATGTGCCGCTTCAGCCTGGCCTGCTTTCACATAGGTTACCTGCGGGTAGATGGATCCCGGGATACTAGCAAACAGGGAAAGGATCAGGAATAAGCGTAATAAGCTATGAATTATCATATTGAAGCATATTACTTAATGAATGTGCAATTGGCAGATTAAAACAGCATTTCACTAAGGTCGTCGGGAACCCGCGCACAAACTTGCGATGAGGATTTCGTTATGTCATAATTGGGAAACTGCTGCTTCATACCAAATGATTATTAAAGACGCAGAAGGGCAGAATAATCATACGCCAGCAGTGCATCTCCGTGCCTGATATATAATAATTCTCCATCGACCACAGGATGTGCAAAATGTTCCATGCTCCCTTTATTGATTGCGATGGATTTTTCCAGCATCATTTTTCCATGATCACAACTCACCAGGCCGATACTACCTCTCTGGTTATACAGGATTAATCTGTTTCCTATGCCTAATGAAGATCCGACATCGAAATCGAGGGAATCAACTCCTTTGCCTGTTTCGGCGTTGACACTATACCAAAAATGACCACTTTGCGTCAATCCGTAAAGGTAATTGTCAATCTTCACGAAACCTCCGAAGTACGGGTTGAATTCTTCATTGCTCCACATCCTGGTTAATTGGGAACCATCTCCCGATATACTAAATTTCACAGCGCCATTTCCGGAACCTGCAATATACAAGTACCCGTCAGAATAAACCGGTTTGTTGCAGGGCGCATCTCCCGTAATGGAAAGTCCATACGTCCATAATACGGCGCCATTATCAGCATCCAGTCCAAGCACAGTCAATTCGGTATAGGCAATCAGGATTTTTCTTTTTTCAGGTTTAATCAGAAGCAGGGCCGAATAACCTGGCGTTTCAGCCTTTCCGGCTGATGACCAGATGAGTTTACCGCTAAACCGGTTCAGGCATGCAATATTGTTTACCTCTCCGCCGGCAAGGCAAAACAATTTTTCTCCATCCAGCAGGATCGGGATGGATTAACCGAAAACAGCATTCACCCCGTTCAGGTCCCTGATCATATTTACACTCCACCGTTTTTCGCCCGTTTCAGCCTTAAAGCAGGCGATATCTCCCGACCCGGAGCTTGTGTAAATAAGGCTGTCAGCAAGCGTTGGCGCTGCCCGCGATCCCCTGAAGTTCTCGTCCCACTCCTTTCCATAGGCTACTTTCCAAATCAGTTGCCCCTTATTGTAGAATGCAGATAAATAGCCTGTTCCTTCCAGCTCCCCGGTAACATAAATCCGGTCAGGAGCGACAGCTGGCGAACTGTATCCGTTTCCAAGTCCCTGGATGATGAGCATGGGTTCGGGATGAATAACTGTTTCACAATTGGCAAAGCAGCCGAAGATGGATAGGTAAACCAGGAATGCTAAGCGAGCATGCTTCATCTAAACCGGTCTATTGAACGAGGAATTTAAGCAGGTTTTCCTTTAGTTGCCCCGGATCGATAAGGCCCTGCATGACCAATGGGGCACTCTCTTTCACTTTGTTTAGAACGGTGGTTGGTACCATAACCGCATATTTGCCGGGTTCAACCTGCGTCAGAAATACCTTTCGATCCATCAGCTCATCATTTTTAAAATAGGCGGTATCCGTTTCGGGGTTCAGGCTTACCGGCACATATTTTTCCATAATAAGCGGCAGAACCTCTGCATCGGTAAAAATCTTTTTTCCCATCCGCTGGCATTTATCGCACCAGGCTACATTCAAAAACAGAAAAACGGGCTTGTTTTCCCGGGCAGCCAGTTCCAGGCCATCTTTCAGGGAATACCAAGTAATGCCGTGAGGATCTTTCCCTGAACATAACAGGAAAGGAAAGAGCATAATTAGAAGCAGTCTTTTCATCGATTATTAACAAATTGGATGTAACATGAATTGCATGCTCTCATTTGCAAGGCTGGGTTAAGTGAAAGACAGAACAGCATTCAAAAGTCATATATCCTAAACCGCTATGCAAATTCAATCGATCAGCAGGATCTAACAATCGCTAAAAGTGTTTACATAGCTGCCAACTGATTTGAAGAAGTAAAATGTGATTTCAATTATTGAGCCTTGAAAAGCATTGATCTGCCGGCAATTGGGTGTAAGGCAAAAAGACAAAAGAAACAAAAAGTTGAATTGTATATTTTGCCCCCATCGCTATGCCCTATGCGCTATACTCTTTTGGGAGGAATTGAACTCAGAACATTCGAACAAGCATATTCAGTGCTGATAAGGGTTTTATCCCTGCGTAATTTGTAATTGAAATAAATTCATATCCTTAATATTCCGAAAATTAATCATTTGATTTATGGTTAAATAATTATTGGAAAGCAGCACACGCTTTATAAACGCGCGCAAGCCGGGGTCTGGTAATAAGTGCGTCGGCAAAAACCAGCCAATCGACGCAGATTTTATGTTAGCCGTATTTCATTGTTTATCTATATATTACATTATTTTTTCAAAAGGTTTAATTATACTATCAAGTCGAAAGTCCACATTTTTCACTTCTTTCTCTTTTTCAAAGACAATAAAAATGTTATGGTTTAATAAATTCTTCGGATCGATGTTTATTTTTAATTGCTCTCTATAAATGTCAATTTTATATGATTTTGGTATATCCTTATGCTTTTTTAAATTTCTAAAGTAGCGTAGATATGAGCTTATAAAAATTAATGGATAAAAAAATGGAAATAAAAATAAAGAACCTTTACTTAATCGTATGTGTTTAATTTCTTTGATTTTAAATCCTGAAAGTTTTGCAAAAATTCTTAATTTTTGTAATCCAATCAGGAAAATATGTCCATGATAAATTTCCGTAGTTATGGTTTTATCTGACATCCATATATCATCTATTTCATTAGGCGGCATTTGTTTAGTTGTTTCACTTTCAAACAGCAAATAACTAAATTTCGATGCTAAATTTGAATATGAAGGCGTCGTTATTAACAGTTTTCCATTGGTTTTCAATACTCTATTAAATTCCTTAAAAGCTTTTAGTTGGTCGCTAAAATGTTCAATGCCTTCCTGACAAATTAACATATTTGCATAATTATCAGTTACAGGGATTTTATCAACGATATCAGCACGTTTGCATTCAATGTTTTTTAACATAAAGTATTCGGGAAACAAATCAAAAGGTTCAACTTTTGCACCAACTTCCATTAACATTTCTGTCGTAACACCATTTCCCGCAGGCATATCTATAACAATCTTATTTTTTAATTCACTTTTTATACTATCCAAATATTTTTTCACGTAAAACTTCGGACTTTTTGGATTTTTTACATGTTCATCAATCATTATTTGCTTTTTTTTAGTTAATATTTTTATTTGGGATTACGGCTAATATAATATACTCATGCACCCCTTGCAAATACCTATGCTTATCGGCTGAGGCTAAAAGCTGGCGGGCATTTCGGAGCACCTTACTGTCAACCTGCGAAAAGGTTTATTAGAAGTAATACCCTTCAAATTAACACTTACTTTGCGCTTGACTTTAGCCTTTGTAGCGGTTGCATTACTTTATCAACCATTTGTTTATCGCGTTATTATATTTGTCGAGGTCGTCAATTTTATTTACTTTTTTCACATTCCAGTCCTCAATATATTGATTAATCTCTTTTGACGACATTGCTTCATTAATTGTAATCCTTTCTTCCATTGTGGTCCTGCGGTAAAACTCAGTTACAAATGCTTTATCATCAAATATTCCTGGGATACCAACAACTAATTCAAATCTCTCAATAGGTTCATAAAAAACCATACCATCAAAAATGTATTCAAAGTTAACAGCCTCATAGTCATTACCACCAAAATTATACATGTCAAACTTCGTTTTGCCAAATGGAGTGTCTTTCATGTCGAACCCAACATTTTTATTTCCTGTAAATTGAAATGCGGCATCCCACTTCCCATTTGCAACTAATTCCAACGAGTTGGAAATGCCATTGATTAAAATTCCTTTTGTTGAATTTGGAAATGTTTTGTAAATATATTCCGCAGTGCTATATATGTTTGGTTCTGTTGGATCTGGAAAATACTTTGGTATTCGAGTATAACCATGATAAGTATTCATGATTACAAGTGCCTTTTTCTTGTTGGGGTTATTATATTTTTCTTGGTCGTATTTTCTTATAAAGTACTTTGCCATAATAACATTTCTGTCAATTACAGGGGGTAAATTGTTTTGTGGTTCCATCTTATCAAGAAACATATTGTATTGCTCATTACATTTAATAGAATCCCACGAGAACATAACATCCAATGGAAACAACAGAATTTTTTTATTCAATTGTCTTTGTTGATTTATTTTATAAATGCTTTCAAGCAAATAGTAATAGTTATAATTTGGCCATAAAGGAAACTGATCAAGATTTCTGAAAATTGTCAGCAAATGCTCTTTAATTTCGTTATCTGACAAATTTTCTTTTAGTAAAAATTCGTTGATTTGTTTTCCTGCATTGAAAACACCAACTTCAGTATAAACATTTCCAGTAAACCGTTCGTCTTTAATAATATCAACAATCATTTCGTATTGTTTAAATTCGGGATGCAGCCTTTCGCTTAATACAATAATAGCCTTCTCTTCAAAAGATTTCATCACATACTCTTTTGGTGACAAAAATGTTTTATTACTTAGAAAATCAACATAAGGGTTTATACTGTCACTTGGCAAAGTCTGAGTTAATACCGCAGAACAGAATCCTATCAAAATCAATATTGTCGTTACTGTTTTTTTCATATCAATTACAATTGAAGTGTCTTTCTCTTAATATAACCGCTAACTATCAGGTATATCACGGATAAACTCAGTTTATTTATTAATGGTATTGATTTAATTCCATCATTCCGATTCATTATTTGAATGGCCAATCTGTTCTCAGTATTTCCAAGAAATCGCAGTATTTATTAACCTGCAATAGTATCATTTTCATTTATTGCATAATGAGGATTCCCAGGCAAAATTAAATAAAGAAGGAGATTTAAGTTTGCAACTCGGGGCACGAATTTAATATATTTTTTAATTCTCTATGTTCAATTTATTTGTTGCACATTCTTAATAATCTGTTAATCCGGAGCAATAAACCAAAAAAAAATACAATTCCTCCCTCCCCGCAGCAGAGGATTTGTGCACTCTCCCCACACCTACATCTTCAACAATGTAAACTCAACCTGTGTAAGCTCATTATCATAAATAATTGTAAATCGCTGCTAACTCAGCCACAGCCCATTAGACATTATCAGGCACTGTCGGACAGATTATTTTTTATATCCTATGAGGTAGTAACATTTCTTTTCTTTTGTATGCTCTATTGTTTCAATACTTTTAAACCCTGTTTTCCCCATTTCTGTAACAACTTCACCGATACTGTACCGATAAAATATCGTTTCACCTTCAAATTGTTTGTCATCCCTGAAACACTCGGCATCTGCCATGAAAATTATGACTTTTCCATTTTGTTTCAGAATTGTAAATATCTTTTTCAACCGGCTATGAATTTCGTCCCAGAAATAGATCACATTTAAAAAATATACGCAATGAAAAGTATCATTTTCATAACTATAAGTATCGAAATCAGCACATTGTAAAAATACATTCCCACGCTTTATACTTTCAAGGTTTAACTTAAGGGCTTTCGAATACATTAACCGGGAAAAATCAATTCCATGAAAAGTACAATCATTCTTCTTTGCGTAATCATAAATATCGTAACCCAATCCATATCCGATTTCCAAAACCATATCGTCCTTTTTTAGTTGAAGCAACGAATCCAATTCATCCTATTCTATTTGATTTCTTTTTAGAAACCTGATGATATAACGGCCTACTAAACCACCTGGTTTTCGAAAATTTAAGTCGATGAGTCTTTTAAACATCATATCCCTTCCAGCTTGCGTGCGTTTTAATCGTGTGCGTTTAGAATCTTTTTACAAACTTAATAAATCTACATCCAATATCGATTTCATCCTAGTGTAATCTTGAACTTAATAATTGTATACGCTGAATTGACGAAATTATCATTAGCAATAAGGCCAGTATAATAATCGTAAAACCCAGCACGGCTTATAAAGCGGACGAGCCGCGGTTATATAAATTGGGATGAGGCATTCATAATTATTGGGAAACGGCGCACGCGTCAAAAACGCGGGCGAACCAAGTGAAGGTTTCAAAGCAGGGCTCTTCGCCATTGAATATTTTGCATTTATCTAGCATTACACTCAGTATTCAAAAATTAAATAAATTGTACTGAATCAACTTATAATTATTTGGAAATAGTGCACGCGTTAAAAACGCGCGCAAACCTAGAGATGAAAATATCATAAAAGTCTATTTATAAATATTACCTTCTTTTCTTAGTTCCGTTGAGAAAATAAATTCCCGAACCTTTTTCCGAATCATGCCCGGTTCTCAGTCCTCCGTAAAATTCCTGGTAAGAAATTTCATTTCCTTCGGAATCAAAGTATGTCATTTCAATTTTCCGTCCATTGTCATATTTGCCAACTCTGTATTTTCCTTCTTTCCATTTGTTGGTCACTGTTCCATGCAGAACCGCACTGTCAGCGGGTACCTGCTCTTTTATAAATCCCGGCAGCCATTTCGATTTTTTAATTTCAAAGGTGTGAGGGTAGAGATATGCCTGTCCTTCCTCTGTCAAGGTCAATTGTGAGTATGTTTTGAAGTTAGCGAATACCTTGTCAGGATATGCATTGATTGTGTCAACTTCTGTCTTATTTAACTGGCTCTGACCATTCACAGTTAAAGTCGAAATGAAAACTGATAAAATAATTATACAGGCTTGTCTCATTTTAAATTTGCCACAGAATATTTTGATATGCAAATTGATTATATATCCTTTATACGAATATTCAACATTTTTATCATTACCATCAGTTGTTCTCGTCATAGCTTTGACGAGGTGGCTATTTTAAGTCACCTATTTTTTAATGTTCGCGATAACATATGGCGGGAGTGTTCAATTAAGTGTGTCATTTCTTTTCCTCTATTCTCCGAGCTTCTTTCCTTGTGTTGCCTGGAGGCCGTAGGCCGGAAGGCAAC